>NZ_PPRL01000141.1:0-65295 GCF_002902235.1 Staphylococcus ureilyticus | reverse complement strand
ATCAAATATTTTATAATAATTGATAAGAGTATTTTCGTCAAAATGACTAACTTTATTCAATAATATTAACAAATCTCTAACAGTTTTATTTCTCATTGCCATTCTAAGAGCTATTTTGAAATTTGATTCATCGGGAGAAAAATTTAAATTTTTTAGAGTTATATTATTTATAACTTTATAAGCGAAAATATGATTTTGAATATTTAAAATGTTATCTCTATTATGAATTGGTTCAAATGGTTTTAAACCACATGCAATTCGTGTTCCATTATATATATCCAATAATAAATAATTAAGGGCCCAATTTTGATCTTCTTTGAAGTCAGTGTTCACAAAATCGGAATCAAAATAAAATGACTTGATGTCAGTATCGTGCATCTCTTCAACAACATTTAAATTAAGCCCAAAGTGACTTTCTATTTTAAAATAACCATTTTTATAATGTAAATCTATTTCATATTTTTGATTCACTTGTTGTACTCCTTAATTTTTTTATAAAGTACTTTTTTATTACAATGACAAAGTCAATAAACCATCAGGCAATTTAATATTGTTGAGGTAATTATCTTTTAAGTTTACTAAAGAAGAATCGTTTCTAATAAACTTTTTAATGCTCTGGCGTTCATTACTATCTGTATTGAATTTAGTTATACGACTAATCAAGTCATTTTCTTTATCAGTTAAATTATCATTAAATAAATTAAATATTTTCAAATACACATCAAAATCATATATATCATCAAAACTTTTAGCACTAATAAATAATGTGTAATCATTGTAGTTAAACTCTGTTTCACTTCTGAAGTTAGGTAAAAAAAATATCATTTCAATATCTGGATATTTTTTTAAAAGCAAATTTGTAATATTTTTAAACTCATTAGAATGTTTCCTTACCAGTGTTTCTTGATCCATTTGTAAACACCTCCGTTTTCATTGTTTAAAGCATTCATATATCTACTGGCATGTTGTTTAGTTATTTCTGTGTCATATCTTAACTCTGATGTCCAATTTGAAATAGACGACCAACTCGCTTTAAACTTTGGATTGCCTCTTTGCTCGTTCTTAAACTCATTAGTTAAATTGGCTTTTTTTAATAATACATCTAATTTATGAGTTTTATACCCTTTTAAATGGTCAGGATAAACTCCAAAATGATATTTACATACAACTGCTTTCAAAGCGTATTCAGGTACATATCCAGCATCTCTTGCAACCGTTTTAAAGAATCTACCATGCTTATGTAACTCTATTAGCTCTTTATTTTTATCTTCTGCTAAGAATTTCAATTTATTAAAATCTAGTTTTAAATTTTCCATACATACCTTATAACCTTTTTATATACCATTATAAGATAAAAGAAATTAATAAAAAGACAGAACATGTACCGAACAAAAATAGCCCTAGCTTATTTAGGTGAATAAATATAAAAAAATTAGGGCAAGTACATTAGTGCTTACCCTTCCACTACCTTATCTAATACCCTATCAAATACTTGTTGTACCCTCTTATCTGATACTTCAAATATACGTCCTACTTCTTTATAAGTCTTGCCTTCTGCTAACAGCCAAAACATGTAAAACTCTTTATCTGTGGCCACTTTCTCAATTAATATTTCTATTTCATTATAAAATATACTTTCTTCAATATTACTATTATCTATCTCATGCGATTCTGCTTGATCATCCACACTAAAGAAGTCATCCACAGTTGTATCTTCGTAACACTCATTACTCTTATTCATTGTCTTGTGGTAATTTAATATAAACTTTTTAACTGTTTTCTTGTCGTACATCACACATAGTCAACTGCTTTCGCAACACGCTTTAATATAACTTCTTTTGCATGTCTTAACGTTAATTCACTTATGCCCATCACATCAGCTATAACGTTCTCTGTACGGTTGTTATCGTCCCACCATGACAATTTAATAATCTGTTGTACTTTAATATCACAATCGTTGTATACCTCTGTAATGCCCTTTACAATCGATTCTAGGTTCATATATTGAAGTTCATCCATATCACTAGGTAGATTCTTATAAGTATCTACCATATTATGATAATTACACACGTATCTTTCTAGAACAACTCTCAATAAATTTCAAAATTTTTATACATGAAAAAAGCCCTCAACCGTTGTGGTTGAGAGCTCGGATATGGAGACGGCGGGATTCGAACCCGCGTCCAGAGGTCCTGATACTAATCTTTCTACGTGTGTAGTCTATCAAGGTATTTCGCATAATGTTAGGTGATAGACAGCCGACATTATGCTAGTTCGATTAATCTCTTCTAGGCAGACTTCGAACGGCAGTGCCTAGCGTATCCTATTAAGGTTGAATCGCGTTAACTGCACATAGGAAATGCAGTTAGGCGATGCAGAGTGCTATTAGGCAGCTACTGCGAAATTATTGTTTGATTTGTCAGTTAATTTTTAACTGTGTGTGTTGGTGCGGAGACAACCCTCCGACACGCTTAACTAGCTCGGGGACCCCTGTCGAATCCAAAAACGTCCCCTTAATAATATAATGTACTTTCTGTAGATTTAATCATCTATCTTTTTCAGAAAGCACATATTATATTACCAAAGATCGAAGTCTTTGGCAATATTTTCGCTTAATAACGCGCTTTAAGCGCTCTATCTACGTCACGTTTCATTGCTTTTTCTTTCAATGCCTGACGTTTATCATGTTTTTTCTTACCTCTTGCAACACCAAGTAAAACTTTGCATTGACCGTGTTTTAAATAGAGTTTTAAAGGAATGATGGAATAACCAATTTCTCTAGTACGTTCTCCTAATTTTGCTATTTCACGTTTGTGTAATAGTAATTTGCGTGAACGACGTGGGTCATGGTTAAATCGATTTCCTTCTTCATATGGGGCAATGTGCATATTATTTAAAAACATTTCGCCACGATTTACTTGCGCATAGCTATCTTTAAGGTTTGCACTGCCACGACGAATGGACTTAATTTCTGTCCCTTTCAACACAATGCCCGCTTCAATCGTATCTTCTATATTAAAATCATGTCTGGCCTTACGATTTTCAGCTAATGTTCCTGGTGATTTTTTCTTTGGCATTGAGTTTCACCTCTTTGTTGAATTATTTTTTCTTCTTACGAGCTTTATTTTTCACTTTTTTATCTTTGTAAAATGGCTTGTGTTTGGTGTTACCACTTGCTTGTTTGTTTTTATTGCGTTGGTTTTTACCTTTTCGTTGTTTCTTCTTGCCTTTTTTATCATTATTTGAGTTATCTAATGATTGACCGCGTGGCTTCGCTTGAATCGTCTTACCACGTGAAGGTCTTGGACTACGCTCTTTTTTCGGTAATGGCATCCCGACAATTTGGAAATCGATCATACGCTCATCAACATCTACGTTAACAACTTTGATTTTAACTGGATCACCGATGCGGAAGACTTTAGCTTGGCGTTCTCCAATCATTGCCATTTGACGTTCATCGAAGTGATAATAATCGTCGGTCATCTCTGATACATGTACCATACCTTCGATTGTATTTGGCAATTCGATAAACATACCAAAATTAGCTACAGAGCTGATGATACCTTCATATTCTTCTCCGATATGTTGAACCATATATTCTGCTTTCTTCAATTCATCGGTGTCACGTTCTGCTTCGATCGCTCTACGTTCTCTTTGTGATGTATGATCAGCAATTTCTGGTAATGCTTCTTCCCATTTATTAAGTGTTTTATCATCCATTGTTTTATCAATAAGATATTTACGAATAAGTCTATGCACGATTAAATCTGGATATCTCCGAATCGGTGATGTAAAGTGTGTATAGTGTTCTGCTGACAGGCCGAAGTGACCTAGATTCACATCATCATAACGTGCTTGTTGCATTGAACGTAACATCATAGTAGAAATGACCATTTGCTCTGGTTGACCTTCTACTTCTTGTTGAATTTTTTGTAAAGTTGATGGATGTACTTCTTCGCCAGTACCTTTAATCATTAAACCAAAGTTAGTAATAAAGTCAAAGAATTGGCGTAAACGTTCTGATTTCGGTTGCTCGTGTACACGATATATAAATGGTACATTTAATCGATCGAAATGTTCTGCTATCGTTTCGTTGGCTGCTAACATAAACGATTCGATGAGACGTTCACCTTCACCGCGTTTTCTTAATTCTACGTCTGTTGGAATGCCTTCATCATTGACTAGTACTTTGGCTTCACTGATATCGAAGTCAATTTCACCACGGCGTTTACGCATGTTGATTAAACGTTCAGACAAGTCTTTAGCTAAATCAAGCATTGGTGTAACTTCGTTATATTGTTTGCGCGTATCTTCATTTTGATCTGTAATAATTTCATTCACTTCATCGTATGTCATACGATAATTTGAATGAATCACACTATCAAAGATTTCATGATTAACCACATGACCACGTTCATCTAATTCCATCTGGCAACTTAAAGTTAGCCTATCTACTTGTGGATTCAATGAACAAATACCGTTACTAAGTCGATGAGGTATCATTGGAATTACACGGTCAACTAAATATACACTTGTTGCACGGTCGTATGCTTCTTCATTTAGTGCTGATCCTTCCGTTACATAATAACTGACATCAGCGATACTCACTGTCAATTGTGTATGACCATTATCTAACTTCTTGACACTAATTGCGTCATCTAAGTCTTTAGCGTCTGCGCCATCAATTGTAATAGTTAGCTCATTTCTTAAATCACGACGTCCTTCAATTTCAGATGGTTTGATTTCATCTGGTACAGCTTCAGCTTCTTCTAATACCTTATCTGGAAATTCTATTTCAATACCATGTTGATAGATAATCGACAAGATGTCGACACCTGGATCATTTTTATGACCTAAAATTGCTGAAACTTGGCCTTCTGGGTTATCGGTACCGTCCGCATATTTCGTGATTTGTACTAATACTTTATGCCCATCTATCGCACCTAAATTATGACCTTTAGGTATAAACACATCTTGCATAATGCGTTTATCATCTGGTAAGACAAATCCAAAATGTCGAGCTTCACTGTACGTGCCCACTACTTGGGTAACGGAGTGTTTTTCGATTGATTTTACTTCACCTTCCAGCTTACCTTTATGTTCACCTTTAGAGTTTTGTAATTCGACAAGTACAGTATCTCCATCCATTGCACGATTAATCTTTGTAGGTGGGATAAAGACATCATCCATCTCATCGTCTTCAGGACGTAAGAATGCAAAGCCTTTTTTATTTTGACTAAGCGTACCTTGTATTAATTTCGATTGTTTTGATTTTTTAGATTCCTTACGTTGGTATCTATCTGTCTTCGTACGTTGAATTAATCCTGTTTGTTCTAATTCAACAAGTACCTTGATTAAGTCTCTAAATGAGTCGGCACTATTTAAACCTAATGCATCTTGAAAATCTGATACAGACATGGGTTCATAATCTGGTTGCTTAATAATTTCTTCTATGGATTGCTTTAAATTCATTATGCCCCTCCTTTCTATAATTAAATACTAAAAATTTATTTGGACCAATCTAATGATTCTAAGAATTGGTATATATCTTCAAAAACTTTTTCTTTTTCTTTATCAATTGTAATGACATGTCCTGAATTCGCATACCATTTAATTTCTTTATCATCAGACTCGCTGTCATTGTATATAATATTAGCAGAGTCGGTATTAATCATTTGATCTTGCTCACCTTGGATAACAAATAGTGGATCCATTACCTCGTCTACTTGATTACGTATACTTTGAATCTGACCTTGTAGATCTTTTAACGTATCTGTTGGATGAAACGCATCCATTTCTTTTTCTATTGTCGCTTCATCTTTGCCTTCGTATTTTTTGAAATTACGCGCATACGTTAAGACACCATCAAACATTGCACCTTCAGTCTTAATATGCATAGGTGAACACATTGTTATAATACCCTTTACATCTCTATCTAAGCTTATTTTTAATGCATAACAACCACCCAGTGATAAGCCAGCAACCACAATTTCATCATATCCTTTATCAACAAGGAATTCATATCCATCTATTGCATCTTTATACCATGCAAATGGACTAGATTGCAGTATCTCTTCTGGTGGTGCTGCATGACCATCATATTGTGGTGCATAAGAAGTGTAACCCTTTTTTTGTAAGAATCTACCTAACTGTCTTACATCTGAAGAATTCCCTGTAAAACCATGTAAAAGTAATACAGCACGATTACCTTCTTCAAAAAAGAATGGTTCTGGTAATCTAATTTGCATCGTGACTCAATCCCTTCATCCAAGCTATTAAAATAATTATGATATCAGTTGTACTCAAAATATATTCCCTACTTCGAATCATTTAAAAGTCGAATACTTCCATTATAAATAAAAAAGCCCGACTTTTACATTGTCGGACCTTATAAACCAAAATAACTTATGCCTAACATTAACAAGAAGAAAATGACAGACAATACAATTGTTAATCTATGCAAGAATAAATCAACGCCACGTTGTTTTTGTTTACCAAATAACTGTTCAGCGCCACCGCTTATCGCACCTGATAGTCCATTACTTTTACCTTCTTGGAGTAATACAACAGTCACTAATGCAATACAATCTAAAATTAAAATGATTATGAAAAATGTATGCATAAAAATTGTCCTCCATTCATTATATACGAACCGCATTATATCACACGTTTATCTTATTTAGCAAACTTCTATCTATTAAAAGTGCTTTTACGTTTAATTGAAACAACCAGCATATATATCGCTAAAATAAGTGACATGATCAATACAATTGTTAACGGTAAGATATTAATCATTGATTTTGTATCTAATATCGCTTCATAAACCGCATTGATATTAACTAAATTATATAAAATTTGTGAAGTGAATACTGCAAACATAAACCACCACAAATAAGTATGCCTATTCCAAATCGCAATAATCCCTGTTAAATTAGCAATCACATACATGATACCTGTAAATTGGAAACTGTTTTTTATCACACCAATTGCGTTTTCAGAAGGCTTTTGTCTACTATTTATTAACATTTGTTTTATTACACTATCGTCTAAAATAACGAATAAATGAATCGCATAAAGTATTGCTATAATTAGTGAAGTGTATGCAAGAAAATGACCTGTTCGAATTTCTTTTGTTTTAGGTTGTGCCTTCATAATCAGTCAATGCTCCTTCTATAATTTACACTATTAATTATATCAGTTTCACAAACAAAGATGAACAAATTAAACAATGTAAATCTTGTATTTCATTAATATGTATGTTTCTCTGACACAATTGGTCATCATAACTGAAATCGACAGGTATCGCAATAACCTAACTGCACCATACGCTTGGTATATGATTTTTCATCCAATCAAAAAACACGCAAACCCATAGGGTTTACGTGTTAGCGCGTGAACTCATTTTTAGATAAACATTATTTATCTAAATTGTAGAATGATTTAATACCATCGAATTTGCCTGTTTCAAATAATTCATCTTCGATGCGTAATAATTGATTGTATTTAGCAATACGGTCAGTTCTTGATAATGAACCAGTTTTAATTTGACCTGCATTTGTAGCAACTGCGATATCAGCAATAGTTGTATCTTCTGTTTCACCAGAACGGTGTGATACTACTGCTGTATAACCAGCTTTTTGAGCCATTTCAATAGCATCAAATGTTTCAGTTAATGTACCAATTTGGTTAACTTTAATTAAGATTGAATTACCGATACCTTTTTCGATACCTTCTGATAATTTAACAGTGTTTGTAACGAATAAATCGTCACCAACTAATTGAACACGATCACCGATACGGTCAGTTAATACTTTCCAACCGTCCCAGTCATTTTCATCCATACCATCTTCAATAGAAATAATTGGATATTTATTAACCAATTCTTCTAAATAGTCAACTTGTTGTTCTGCTGTAAGTTTTGAACCATTTTCGCCTTCGAATTTAGCATAGTTATAAACACCATCTTCGAAGAATTCTGATGAAGCACAGTCAAAGCCTAAGAACACATCTTTACCAGGTTCTAAACCTACTGCTTTAATCGCTTCTAAGATTGTTTCAACAGCATCCTCTGTACCTTCAAATTTAGGAGCGAAACCACCTTCGTCACCTACTGCTGTTTCTAAACCACGGTTTTTAAGGATTGATTTTAAGTTGTGGAAAATTTCTGCTCCCCAACGTAATGATTCTTTAAATGTTTCTGCACCAACTGGTAAGATCATGAACTCTTGGAATGCGATTGGCGCATCAGAGTGAGAACCACCATTTACAATGTTCATCATTGGAACTGGTAATTGTTTACCATTGAAGCCACCTAAATATTTATAAAGTGGTTGGCCTAATAAATCAGCTGCTGCACGTGCTACTGCAATAGAAACACCAAGAATAGCATTTGCGCCTAATTTACCTTTATTTTCAGTTCCGTCTAATTGAATCATCATTTTATCAATTGAAACTTGTTCTAATACTGAAAATTCACCTTCAACTAATTCAGGTGCAATAATTTCATTTACGTTTTCAACAGCTTTCGTTACACCTTTACCTAAATAACGTGATTTGTCTCCATCACGTAATTCAACTGCTTCGTGCTCACCAGTAGACGCACCTGATGGTACAAGTGTGCGACCAAATGCACCGCTTTCAGTTAATACTTCTACTTCCACTGTTGGGTTGCCGCGTGAGTCAAGGACTTCGCGAGCATAAACATCTGTAATAATTGGCATTTTTGTAATCTCCTTTATAAATAAGTAGTTTAGAAATATTAAATTTCATCTTTATTATAGCTATAAATACTATAAATACAAATAATTTAATTACTTCATTTTGATTATGCGTGCCATCAGTCATTTAAGCAAATCTTAAACAATGACACGCCCTTATATTTCTGGTCTTTGGACCATATTGTGTTTATATTATTTTAATGCTTGATAAGTGATTCGCCAGTCATGTCTTCAGGTTGTTTTACTTGTAACAAATCTAATAGTGTAGGCGCTAAATCACCTAGTCGACCTGTTTCACGTAAAGTTTCACCCTCTTTAGTAACAATCACTGGTACAGGGTTAGTCGTATGTGTTGTCATTGGTTGCTCATCATCAGTGAGTACCATATCTGAGTTACCATGGTCAGCTGTAATGATGGCATGACCACCCATATCAATAATTTTATCTACGACTTCACCTAAACACTCATCAACTGCTTCAATCGCTTTGATTGTAGGTTCAAGCATACCACTATGCCCCACCATATCAGGATTGGCAAAGTTTAATAAGATTAAGTCTAAGTCACCTTTATTCAACTCTTCAATCAGTGCGTCTTTGACTTCATAAGCACTCATTTCTGGTTTAAGATCATAAGTTGCAACTTTAGGTGAGTCAATCAATCTACGACGTTCACCTTCGAATTCATCATTGCGACCACCACTCATAAAATAAGTGACATGCGGGAATTTTTCAGTTTCCGCTATACGTAACTGTTTCAAGCCATTATCTTGTGCAACTTCACCAATTGTATTTGTTAAGTCGACTTTTTCAAAAACAATTTTTGCATCTACATTATCATTATATTTTGTAAATGTAGCGTAAAATAAGTCATTAACTTGGTCTACTTTAAAGCCTTCAAATGCTTTATCTGTAAAGATTTCAGACAGTTGACCAGCTCTATCAGGACGGAAGTTATAGAAGATGACTGCATCTCCATCATTCACGCCATTATTTTGATCTTTGATGATAAATGGTTCGACAAATTCATCAGTTAAATCTTTAGCATAGTTTGCTTCAACACCAGCTTTAGCTGATTCAAATGTTTCTCCACCAAAGTTACGAATTGCGTTATAAGCTTTTTCTTCTCTATCCCAGCGTTTATCACGATCCATTGCATAATAACGACCTGAAACAGATGCGAATTGGCCAATGCCTAATTCTTTGAATTTAGCTTCTGTTTCTTCGATATATTTAAGTGCTGATTTTTGGTCAACATCACGTCCATCTAAGAACGCGTGTACATAAACGTTGTCAACGCCTTGCTTTTTGGCTAATTCTAATAAAGCAAATAGATGCTTGTAATGACTATGCACACCACCATCTGACAATAAACCAAAAATATGAAGTGCTGATTGATTGCCTTTTACGTGTTGAATCGCCTGGTTCAATACATCATTTTCAAAGAAATCGCCATCTTCAATAGATTTATTGATACGTGTTAAACTTTGATAAACAATGCGTCCAGCGCCAATATTCATGTGTCCAACTTCTGAATTACCCATTTGACCTTCAGGAAGTCCAACATCCAAGCCACTCGCTTCGATTTGTGTTGTTGGATATTGATTATAATAACGGTCAAAATTAGGTTTATTAGCTAGTTTCACAGCATTACCATGCTCACTTTCTCTATTTGCAAAACCATCTAAAATAATTAATGCAGTTGGTTGTTTAGCCATATTATTTTGCACCTTCTAACAATTGTACAAAATCGTCCACTTTAAGAGATGCGCCACCTACTAATGCGCCATCGATGTCTGATTCTGCCATGTATTCTTTTATGTTGTTAGGTTTAACACTACCGCCATATTGAATACGTGTTGCTTCAGCAACTGATTGTCCTGATAAGTCTGCAATCGTTTCTCTTACAAATGCACACATTTCATTGGCATCTTTTGCAGTTGATGATTTGCCAGTACCGATTGCCCAAATTGGTTCATATGCAATGACAACTTGTTTCAATTGTGTTTCAGATAATCCTTCAACCGCTTTTTTCACTTGGTTACCAACAACTTCATTAGCTTTGCCACTTTCGCGTTCTTCGTCTGTTTCACCAACACAAATAATTGGAGTCATACCATGATTGAATACGGCATGTGCTTTTTTGTTAATATCTTCATCTGTTTCATGGAAGATTTCACGACGCTCAGAGTGTCCAATAACAACGTATTTTACGCCTAAATCAGCTAATGCTACTGGTGATGTTTCACCTGTAAATGCACCATTATCTTCATAAAAAGCATTTTGTGCACCAATTTGTAAACCTTGTGCTTTACCTTCATTAACTGCTGTTACTAAGGCATCTAATTGAATTGTTGGAGCACAAATGACAGATTCTACCTCTTTAGTATCTGGTAATGCTGGTAATTCATTAATAAAATCTTTAGCCTCTTGAACTGTTTTGTTCATCTTCCAGTTACCCGCAATAATTGGTTTTCTCATTATATACACTCCTATTAGTAAATTATGATTAATGTTTAATCAAGTTTTGCTCGTAAATTAACGATTATTTATTAGCAATCGCAACGACACCTGGCAGTTCCTTACCTTCAAGATATTCTAATGAAGCACCGCCACCAGTTGAAATGTGACTAAAGTCATCAGCATATCCTAATGAAATCGCTGCTGCAGCTGAATCGCCACCACCGATAATTGTGTTTGCATCTTTCATTTCAGCAATTGCTTCACAAACCCCAATTGTACCTTTTGCGAAATTACTGAATTCAAATACACCCATAGGTCCATTCCAAACTACTGTATGAGCGCCTTGTAGTTTTTCTTTGAATAATTCTACAGTTTTCGGACCAACATCCATCGCTTCTTGGTCGGCAGGAATGTTATCAACAGAAACTTCTGTAATCTTCGCATCATTAGAAAATTCTTTTGCAACTTTACAGTCTACAGGTAATACAATTTGATCTCCTGCTTTTTCTAACAATTCTTTTGCAAAGTCTACTTTATCTTCTTCTAATAAAGATAAGCCGATTTCTTTACCTTGCGCTTTGAAGAATGTGTATGACATACCGCCACCAATAAGCACTTTATCTGCAATTTTCAATAAGTTAGTGATTACACCAATTTTATCTGAAACTTTAGCGCCACCAAGAATTGCAACTACAGGTTTATCTGGGTTTTCTACAACACCACCGATATATCTAATTTCTTTTTCCATTAGATAACCTGCTACAGTTTCTAAGTGAGCTGCAATACCTACGTTTGACGCATGTTTACGGTGTGCCGTTCCAAATGCATCATTTACAAATACATCACCTAATGATGCCCAGTATTCACCTAATTCAGGGTCATTTTTAGACTCTTTTTTACCTTCTAAATCTTCAAAACGTGTATTTTCAACTAATAGCACATCACCTTCATTTAAATCTTTAATTGAGTGCTCTAATTGTGTTCCACGTGTTTCAGGAACAAATGCCACGTCTTTATTTAATTTTTCAGCTAATGCATTAGCTACAGGTTTTAAAGTTAATTCTGCTTTATCACTTTCTTCTTTAACTTTTCCTAAGTGAGAGAATAAAACGACTTTACCACCTTGTTCAATAATATATTTTATAGTTGGTAAAGCTTGAACGATACGATTGTCGTCCGTAATTTCACCGTCTTTCATAGGTACGTTAAAATCTGCACGTACAAGTACAGTTTTACCTTTTAACTCGATATCAGATACAATTTTTTTTGTCATGTAATCTTCCTCCTTTAGATGGATGAATAAAGTAAAATAAGCGGAGAAGCGTTGAGCTCCCCGCTTACTCCTAAGCTTATTGATTCAATTTCACAACGCTATACTTGTTAAACTAAAGTGAGCATCAAATTATTTAGCGTGACTTGCTAAATATTCTAATGTGCGTACTAATTGTGAAGTGTATGACATTTCGTTATCATACCAAGCTGCTACTTTAACTAATTGACGATCTCCAACAGTCATAACACGTGTTTGAGTTGCATCAAATAGTGAACCGTAAGTCATTCCGATTACATCAGAAGAAACGATTTCATCTTCAGTATAACCGAATGATTCGTTAGATGCATTTTTCATTGCGTTATTTACGTCTTCGATACTTACATTTTTATCTAAAACTACTGTTAATTCAGTTAATGAACCAGTTGCAACTGGTACACGTTGTGCTCCACCGTCTAATTTACCATCAATTTCAGGAATTACTAGGCCGATAGCTTTAGCAGCACCTGTTGAGTTAGGGATAATGTTTTCAGCAGCTGCACGTGCACGACGTTTGTCACCTTTTCTATGAGGCGCATCTTGTGTGCTTTGGTCACCAGTGTAAGCATGAATTGTAGTCATGAAACCTTCGATTAAACCGAATTCATCATTCAACACTTTAGCAACTGGTGCTAATGAGTTAGTAGTACATGAAGCACCTGAAACAACGTCTTCTGAACCATCTAAAGTATCATGGTTAGTGTTGTAAACGATTGTTTTCAAGTCACCTTTAGCTGGTGCTGAAATCAATACTTTTTTAGCTCCTGCATTGATATGTGCTTCTGCTTTTTCTTTATCTGTAAATAAACCAGTACATTCTAATACTACATCGATATCTAAGTCTCCCCAAGGTAATTTGCTTGGATCTGGCTCAGAAAATGATTTAACTTCTAATCCGTTAACGCGGAAACCATTCTCTTCAACTTCAACTTCTCCTGTGAAGCGACCTTGTGTAGTGTCATATTTTAATAAATGAGCTAACATTTCATCATCTGTTAAGTCGTTTACTGCTACTACATCGATTCCTTCTACATCTTGAATTCTTCTGAATGCTAAACGACCAATTCTACCAAAACCATTAATTGCTACTTTAACTGCCATTATAATGGCCTCCTTTAAAATGATATTTAAAAAGTGGAATCACTTTTTATTACTATTATTCGCGATAATACTTGCCGCTCCTTCATCTGTGATTAACACAGTGTTTTTGGGTGCAATCGAAAGATAAGCTTTAATTGCCTCTCCTTTTGATTTACCCCCAGCAACGGCAAAGATAAACTTTTTCGATACAAGGTCTTCTAATTGAAGTCCGATTGTTTTTACTTTGTGAACGATCTGCCCTTGTTCATCGAAATAATATCCAAATGCTTCTCCCGAGGCATTGTGATGTTGAAGTTTTTCAATAACTTCACTAGGTGATTGACGTCTACGCGCCATCTTCAGCGCATCACCAATGCCGTGGATTGTAATATTTGCTTCTTTAATTTTTTCTAAAGTGTGTATCACTGAAGGCTCTAACATAAGTGTATTATACGTTGTTTCACTGACATTATCTGGTACATAAAGCGTTGTATAATCTCCATCTGTTTGCTGAGCCATACTGGCTGCAATCGTATTGGCTTGATATACAACGTTTTCACCAAGCCCACCTCTTGCAGGTACAAAAAATACGTCGTAAGGTTGCCGATGCATAGCTTCACTTACGTATGCCATTGTTGAGCCACCAGTAACTGCTACAGTTGCATGATCGTATAAAACATCTTCAACTAGCTGTCCGGCTTGTTTAGATAATTCAATTTTAACCGTTTTATCAGTGTCTGAATCACCAGGAATGACATAAACATCTTTAATGCCATATTTTTCTTTGATAATTTGCGCAAGGTGATGATCATCTGAATAAACGTTAAAATAACTATTGAGTTGGCGTACTGTCGTTTCACCAGCTTCAGTGATTTCCATACCTGTAGGTTTAACTTTGATAAGTGCTTGTTTCTTTAAAACATCTGTTTCAGAACGCAACACTCTTTCAGTTAAATCCATATATTCACTTAAACTACGTCTACCGACGGGTTGATACTGAGCGATAGTAGTGAGTATTGAAAAACGACGATACATCTTTTCAACAATTTCTGGGACAAGCTTTTGTTGAATTTTTATCAAGTTCTTCACTACTAACCTCCTCCGTTTCTATATACAAGGGTCAAGTTCTAACCATAGATTGACTTTTTACGTCCCTACTGGGACAAAAAAATATAACCTCTTATATTTGCTATAATACTACTATACATTTAAAAAAGCAAGAGAAATACTTCGGTCTTAAATAAAGTGAAATTTATACTTTTATAGTTCTATTCTCTATAGAAATATTTTACCCATTTTCTTTTTTTATTAATCATTTTCCACATGACATTTTTTAATTATATGTTAAACATAACATCATCAACATGCGTTTCTTTGAAACAATCTCCAATTATGCTTAAAATAAATATAAACTTAATGAGTTATTTTTCAGGAGGAATATACATGTCTAACAATAAACACCCAGAAGTTATAGACCCAGAAGATAAAAGATACAAAGATGACGATTACTTTAAACAAACGAAAGAACATTCTCAAAAAAATCCATATCAATCATTTAATTACAACAAACACATTGGTTGTCATTTAGGTCCATTTGGTTGTTTAGGTGGCTGCTTATCAATCATACTGCTATTGTCATTCATTTCATATTTAGTGAGCTTTTTATTTTAATCATTCCTTTTTTGTTTCATATGATTCTTACTACAAATGATAAGCTGCGTTTCATTTTAGTGCTTAATTCACATTAATATTTATAAAAAACACGCACTGTATGTGACAGCGCGTGTTCTAGAAATATAATTTTCTTTTTATATTTAATCTTCATCAGATGATTGCGAACTTTTTTCTGTGTTTGAATTATTATTTTGAGTTGAACGTTGTTGAGTATTTTGTTGCGTACTGCGTTGTTGAGTAGAAGGTTCACTCGTCTTCTCTTCTGTTGAAGGCTCAGATGTGCGCTCTTCAGTAGAAGGTTCACTCGTCTTTTCTTCTGTTGTTTTTTCTTCTGTTGAAGGTTCGCTTGTTTTTTCCTCTGTTGAGCGTTCTTCAGTAGTACGTTCTTCCTTTGTTTTTTCAGGTGAATCTTTTTCTTCCGTAGTTCTTCTTTCTTGTGTTCTAGGTTGCTGTGTCTGTTGGGTTTGTTGCGTCTGTTGTGTCTGAGGAACTTGTTGTGTTTGTTGTGTCTGTTGGGTTTGTTGTGTTTGGTTTGTTTCTTCAGTTGATTTTTCTTTTTTCTTGTCTTTTTGTTCCTTAGTTTTTTCTTTCTTTTTGTCTTTTTCTTCTTGTTTTTGGTCTGCCAAACGTTCATTGGCTTTATTTGAATGATCTACGAATGCAAAAATTGCAAAAACTAACCCACCTATAAGTAATAGGACAATCAATCCACTGATCAGTTTTGCGAAACCACTCATTTTTTTATTATCTTTGTCATCAAAATTGTTATTTTGATTATGCTTAGGCATATGCTCCCCTCACTTCAATTTATATCAAATCATCATTTTCAAATGGCATTTAACTTCATGTTAGAACTATATTTTACACTATTTCTTTGATTAAACAACCTTATTAACCACATTTTAATGTAGATGTTACTTTGATTTCCAAACTATAGTAAAATAATCACATACAACACTTTTATTGTTGCTTCAACTTAATACTAATCTAATTTCGAATATTGTTTCAATACTTTTACTTAAATTATTCTTTTACTATCAATAATATCATAACAGGATGTGACTAGATTTTGAAAAAGTACGACTTATTTAATGAATCAAATCAATCACAAAAAAAGCCTACCCATTTGCGTCATATGATGAGCGAAAATGATAATGATGAATCAAAAATCCCAATTAAAACACGCTATAAACTTTTTATACTTGTGCTATTTTTGCTTTTAATCGCTTTTGGCATTATCGGCTTATTTATTTTATAATATGTAGTACTTCAATTACACTATTATAATGACATCAAAATAATTTCTACCGATTCAATGATGTATATTAAGAATCACAAAAAATTAGGCCTACACGATAATCGTATAGGCCTCTACTAAAGGGAGTCAAAATTTTACCTTCGCTAGTATATTATGGGGTATACTCGAAATAATTAAGAGATGATTAATTAATATCGAAGGTACCTTTATTATAACGACATATGATTTTATTTTAAATACATCTTAGACATAGTAAATGACATATTTTTGAACAAAATTCGAATAAATTTTGTCATACTCTTTATGAGATTTACTTGCATTTAAAGCCTGAACGATTCCATACTATAATTCTATGAGGTGATACTATGAAACACTATCTAATTACAGGCGGTACTGGTCTAGTAGGTACTCAGCTAATCGAGGCAATACAACAAAGTGATTCCAAAATCACGATATTAACAAGACAAAACAATGCTACATCACATCCTAAAATCACATATGTTAACTGGTCAGAACCGAATTGGGAAAGCCAAATTCCAGATATTGATATCGTGATCAATTTAGCCGGTGCTAGCTTAAATAATCGCTGGACCTCCTCACATAAACAAAATATAATGTTAAGTCGATTACAATCTACTCAGGCACTATACGACCTTTTTAAAAACAGAAAGCAAAAGCCAGCTGTATTCTTTAACGCCAGCGCAGTAGGTTATTACAAACCTGATTTAACACGTACATATACCGAGCTGTATCAAACATTACCATTTGATTTTTTATCTGAAGTGGTATATCAGTGGGAACGTTTAGCACGTCAATTTGAATCATTAGGCACACGAGTAATTATTGGCAGATTTGGAATGGTACTATCAAATCAAGGTGGTGCATTACCATTGATGAAATTACCTTATGATTTAAATGTCGGTGGTAAAATAGGTAGTGGTAGACAATGGTATTCTTGGATTCATATTGAAGATTTAACAAGAGCGATACTCTATACCATAAATAATGAAAAAGCACGCGGCGTATTTAATTTCACATCACCTATTGCAGAACATCAAAATATGTTTGGTTATACCATTGCAAGAGAAGTTCATCGCCCACACTATACATGGGTACCTTCATTTGCACTCAGACTTATCTTAGGTGAAATGTCGACAGTTGTACTTGATACTCAAAAAGTTTTACCTAATAAGTTGCAAGCACTAGATTTTGAATTCAAATACCCAAATCTGAAACTAGCACTAGAAAATTTAGTTCATTAAGAAAGGGACTATTTAAAAATGAAACAAGATAGTATTAGCCATATCTTATTATTCATTGCAGGTTTACTCCTCATCACCAATGGTATTTTGGCATTTGAAAAACCTGCTATTATGATCGTCATTTCTATATCTTTAGTAATCATTGGATTATTGACGTTAGTCATTTCGATTATTTTAATTTATAAAAAGAAACAAAATCTCTTAAATAAACACTAATCATACTTTCAAAATATTATTAAAAAAACAAGCCACACATGTCAACCACATCGTATATGCATCATGCATTTTAGAAATGGTCGTACATTGTCGTGACTTGTTTTTTGTTACTTGTATGTCATTATTATCTTACGCGATATATTATGATTCTGGCACCATAACATCATCGATTAAACCGTATTCTTTAGCTTCTTCTGCTGATAAGAAGTTATCACGGTCAGTATCTTTTTCAATTTGTTCAATTGATTGACCTGTGCGCTCAGCTAAAATTTTATTTAATTTAGCACGTGTTTTCAGAATATGATTAGCGGCAATTTCAATTTCAGTTGCTTGACCTTGCGCACCACCAAGTGGTTGGTGAATCATTACTTCAGCATTTGGTAAAGCAAAGCGTTTACCTTTTGCTCCTGCTGCAAGTAAGAATGAACCCATAGATGCAGCCATACCAATACAAATCGTTTGCACATCTGGTTTAATGTGTTGAATTGTATCATAAATAGCAAATCCAGCAGTTACACTACCACCTGGTGAGTTAATGTAAAGATAGATATCTTTTTCAGCATCTTGTGCTTGTAAAAATAATAATTGTGATACGATAGAGTTGGCTACGTTGTCATCAATTTGTGAACCTAACATAATAATACGGTCTTTTAATAAACGTGAGTAAATATCATAAGCACGTTCCCCACGGTTTGTAGTTTCAATTACTGTAGGTATTAAATTCATTAATATTGCCTCCTTATTTCTAACTGATAAATTTATTTTAACCTAAAAGTCAAATATGGTCAAAAAATAACGCTTAGAATTTCATTAAACATTATAAATTATTGTTGACCAACACTTATAAGATTTGTACACTAATATTATTGTTATTTACCCCTCGTAGTGTAATGGATAACACATAAGATTCCGGTTCTTAGAATAGGGGTTCGATTCCCTTCGAGGGGATATTTTGGATAATCTTCCTTAAAACCATCAAACTGAACATTGAAGTTTTCGGGCTTTCATTGACATTTACTATCCGTTGATGAAAGTCTTTTTTTATTTTCACACCTTGAAAAATACCAAACCAGTAGATTTGAAACTCGCTGTTATTCAAAACGCTTAAATTTCAACATTTAAGCGTTTAAGATTTTGTGAAAATGATTTTGTATTTATTTATCAATATTTAATAACTTAAGCATAACACTATTACTTTACATTGATAAACGTGCTGCCTAAGACATCTCGCACATCATGAATAACTAAAAAGGCATTTTCATCTACTTCATTGACTAATTTTTTCACTCTTGTCACCTGAGATTGCGGCACAACAACATATAACATCGTTGTTTCCGTTTTTGCATAACCACCTTTTCCATTTAATAAAGTTGAGCCCCGACCAGTAAAGGAATTAATTTTGTCACTGATGATTTCATTCTTATTAGATATGATTGTAACGCCTTTTTTAGGATTAAAGCCTTCAATTATAAATGAAGTCGCTCTTTCAGTAATGAATAGCATAATAATCGTAAACAAGACATTCTTTAATGGTAACACCATCAAGAATGATAAGACGACAATGCCATCTAGAATAAAAATACCTTGTGATGTCTTCATTTCTGAGTATTTACTTATAATTTTAGCAATTACGGATGTGCCTCCAAGTGTACTCCCTGTAGAAATTACTAGTCCAGCACCTATTCCTATAATTGCACCACCAAATACAGAATTTATAACAAAATCATCTATCCCTAAATTAATATTTTCAGTTACTCGTAAAAAGAATGAGAGTGCCGTGTTTGAAATAACGGTATAAACAGCGATTGTTTTACTTAAATACTTCCAGCCGATAAAAACGACTATTGTATTAATAATCAAAGAAGACCAAGCTGGAGAAAATCCCAAAGTGTATTTTAAGGCTAGCGCAATACCTACCGTACCGCCATCACCCAAATTCGATCCAAGTAAAAAGCAATTTACACCTATAGCGTTGATAAACGTTCCAATTAAACATAAGATGATACTTTTATAATGATTTTTTATTAATGCTGTCATTGATTCACTCCCATTCCATTTCATTTAAATTTTAATCATGTCACAGACTATCTGCCATAACCTGTACTAAATATGATACTTAGCTGTATCTAACCTTAGACTGCAATAGCATACGCTTTATCGTCATAATCTATTTGGTGTCAACAAAGTAAATTGATGCTTCAGAAAATACAACTCCGTTTGAAACATATTAAAAAAGACACCTCATATGAGGCGTCATATATAAATCTAATTAGCATATTATAATATCAAAACGCAGTTTTTTTCAATAACATTTTAATATATTTTTAAAATTAATTTTATCACTGGTAATAAACGCCATTTTCTTTTACAGACAAATGATTAAAGTTCAATTGTTTCACCACTACGAATTTTATCAGCCATTTGGTTTAATTTTCTTAAACGATGATTGACACCGGATTTAGAAATTGTACCTGTAGACATCATTTCGCCTAATTCTTTCAGAGAAATTTCTTGATGCTCTATGCGTAACTTCGCTATTTCCCGTAATCGATCAGGAAGATTATCTAAACCAATTTCTTGGTCGATTAGTTGAATGCTTTCGACCTGCTTCATCGCTGCACTAACGGTTTTATTTAAATTCGCCGTTTCACAATTGACCAATCGATTTACGGAATTTCTCATATCTCTAACAATACGCACATCTTCAAATTTAAGTAATGCCTGATAGCCACCGATTAAACTCAAGAAATCAGAAATTTTTTCAGCTTCTTTTAAATAAGCAATGCTTCCTTTTTTTCGTTCTAGATGTTTAGCATTGAGTTCATATTCATTCATTAAATTCGTAATACCTTCGGAATGGTCTTCATACAATGAAAATATTTCTAAATGATAAGAAGATGTTTCTGGATTATTCACTGATCCACCCGCAAGAAAAGCACCTCGTAGATAACTTCTTTTCATTTCATCTTCACGAATCATCGCTTCATCTATTTCATGCGTAAAGACACCATTTTTCAATATACCTAATTCATCTAAAATTTCTTTAGCACGTGCTTTAATTCTACAAATATAAATATTGTTCTTTTTTAATTTCATTTTTTTTCTTACAAGTAGCTCTACTTCAACATTAAACACTTTTTTTATTAAGGAATATATCCGTCTTGCTGTCGTAGCATTTTCAGTTTGAACATTAATCACAAATTGTTGATTGGAAAGACTGAGTGCACCATTCATCCGTATAAGCGCACTGAGCTCTGCTTTTGCATTTGTTTCATCTACTTCTATTCTAGTCAGTTCATTTTTCATTTCTGATGCAAAGCTCATACATCTTCAGCCCCTTCTTATCTAAGTTTAATACTTAGTTTTTTTACGATTTTATTTATCTCGTTTAAATTCAATCGTTTCTGTCTCTCTCATAGCGATCTCGTAAATCATTTTAGACAAGACCTCTGTATTGTGTCGAACATAATTTTCTTGTGATACTTCCACCAAGTTTTCGTGCGTAAAAACTTTGATGTTTTGTGCTTCCATATCACTCATATTGCATTTAACTGGAACTGCCCCATCTTCTTTATAACGTTGTAAGACATCAGTGTTAAAAGTTTGGGTACTACATATAGCATAGTTTATACATTGACGACCCATGTGATTATGTATTGCTTCGACATGATCTAAGGCAGTGTAATGATTGGTCTCACCAGGTTGTGTCATAACATTTGATACATATAGCTTAGGCGCATCACAATTTAATAACGAATCCGCAATACCTTTAACGCATAAATTTGAGATTACACTTGTATATAACGAACCTGGTCCTAAAACGATTAAGTCTGCATCCTCTATCGCTTCAACCGCTTCTTCCATAGGTTCTACATTTTCTGGTTCTAAAAATACACGTTCGATTTTTTTATTTTTTTTAGGAATTTTTGATTCACCATAAACAATTTCGCCATCTTCCATCACTGCATTTAAGCGTACACTAGAATTTGTAGATGGTATCACACGGCCTCTTATATTTAAAATTTTACTTAATTCTTTTACTGCATGGCCAAAATCATCATTCATATTCGTTAATGCAGCTATCAATAAGTTGCCTAAAGAATGACCTTCAACTTGATTTTCTTTAAAACGATATTGAAACAATCTTTCAATTGTTGATTCAGAATCACTGAGTGCTGAAATTACATTTCGTATGTCACCTGGTGCAGGAATATCCATTTCATTTCTGATTTTCCCCGTACTACCTCCATCATCAGCAACTGTGACAATCGTTGTAATATCTATCGGGAAGTCTTTTAAACCACGTGCTAAAACAGATAAACCTGTACCACCGCCAATAAGTACAAGTTTAATTCTTTTCATTTTTTCGTTTCACGCCACTTTCAATTTGAGCATCTCTATGATGCACATATACATTATAGTCAAAATTTTCATTAAGCTCTGCACCAATACGTTTTGCTAAAGCTACAGAACGATGCTGGCCTCCAGTACAACCAATCGCTATCACAAGTTGTGATTTACCTTCTTTTTTATAACCTGGAATCATAAATTTTAATAAATCCATTAATTTCTCATAAAAAATATTTGTTGCTTTCCATTTCATAACGTAATTATATACTGCTTCGTCTTCACCAGTTAATGGTCTGAGTTCATCTACATAATGCGGATTTGGCAAAAATCTCACATCAAACACTAAATCTGCATCCATTTGAATACCATGTTTAAACCCAAAACTTGTTACATTGATATTAAATGTTTGATAATTACTTTGATTAAAGTAATCTCCAATGCGCTTACGAAGCTCTTTAGGTTTCATAAATGATGTATCAATCGTATAATTTGCTAAACTTTGAATTTCAGCGAGTAAGCTACGTTCTTCTTCAATTGCTTCAATTAATGAGCGCTGGCCTTGTTCGTTTAATGGATGTGCACGTCGCGTCTCTTTATAACGCGAAATCAACTTTTCGTTGGATGCTTCTAGGAACATCATATCAACGATAATGTCTGAGTTGCTTTTGATTTGATCGATTTCTTTAATCAATGATTTGAAAAGTTCTTTCCCTCTTAAATCAATGGCAATGGCAACCTTTTGCAACGAAGGATTTCCTTGACCCATTAATTCTACAAACTTCGGCAATAGTATTGGAGGTAAATTATCTACACAAAAATAACCGATATCTTCTAAACTTTGAATTACAACCGACTTACCTGCGCCAGACAAACCAGTCACAACTAATAATTCACTTTTAGTCACTTCTTTTTCTTCTCGTTGCATTGCTTTACACCATCCAAAGATTATTTTTTATATTCCATTTATAGTATTGGAATTTTTTATCCATATACGCAATCGTTTTAACTTAGTCAGTTTATGACCACTATGCTATCACATTATATTTTACATGAAAAACGACTTTGGTAGTAGTTTTATCACTTAATTCACCTTAACTGCTATTGCAGACTGACTTAAAAGTAACAAAGTTGTTGCCAAAAATGTTAAAGGACCTTTATCTTCTTTTCGATTCACATCATTTATGAAAACAGCATCCCTTTACGACGTTTTAAAAATCATCACGCATACATCTGCATAATAAAACTAAAACGCACAACTAGCGAATACTTCAACCCTAAAATGCGATTATGTAAAAAAGCTAGAATGCTCAACCTACATGATTCGTGTAAGGTTGGTACATTCTAGCTCTGTCTGAATCTCGTTATTATTTAATTAATTACAGTAAATAACGCGTTTATGCCTATGCTTCTATAACATCTTTTAATTCTTCAATATATGAAATTGCACTTTGTGCTGCAATACTGCCATCGCCTGTTGCAGTTACGATTTGACGTAGACCTTTTGCACGTACGTCACCAGCAGCATATACGCCTGGTATTTTCGTACTCATATCTTCATTAGTAACAATATAACCTACTTCATTTGTAATGCCTAAATTTTCAAATGGTGCTGTTAGTGGTTTCATACCAATGTATACGAAAACACCATCAGCATCTAATGTTTGTTCAGCACCATCTTTAGTAGATTCTAAAGTAACTGAACCAACTTTGCCGTCTTTTTCATTGATTGTTTTTAGAGTATGGCTCCAAATAAAATCGATTTTATCGTTTTTAAATGCACGATCTTGTAAGATTTTTTGCGCACGTAGTTCATCTCTACGGTGTACGATTGTTACACTATCAGCAAATTTTGTAAGGAATGTACCTTCCTCAACTGCTGAATCTCCACCACCGATGACAAATAATTTTTTGTTTTTGAAGAATGCACCATCACATACTGCACAATAACTTACACCGCGACCGCCTAATTCTTGTTCACCTGGCACACCAATTTTTTTATATTCAGCACCAGTAGATATAATCACAGCTCGTGCAGTAATTTCACTGTTCCCAAGATTTATAACTTTGTATTGACCTTTGTCTTCTATTGATTTGATATCACCATATTGATATTTTGCACCAAATTTTTTAGCATGTTCAAACATTTTAGTTGATAAATCTGGCCCTGTTATCATTTCAAAACCTGGGAAATTTTCAACTTCTTCTGTATTTGCCATTTGTCCACCTGGCATACCACGTTCAATCATTACAGTACTTAAGTTTGCACGCGATGCATATACGGCAGCAGTCATACCAGCTGGTCCTGCGCCTACAATTGCAACATCAAAATCCACTTGTTCAGCCATTTAAATTGCCTCCTGTTTATTAATTCATTATACGCATTATATACGATTTCTTGCATTTCATAAAATTATATGCTTACCAAATAATCTATCGTTTTATTCAAACGATAAGCTGTTATATCAAACCATTCCAATACTTGTTGCTTCGTTATCTTAGCATCCATACTACGATAATACATATAAACAAAAGCTGCCACATAATCATCTACATATGTTAAATCTGCTTGTTCTGCTATAATTGCCTCTGCTTTATCAATCCATACAATAAATAATTCTGCGTTATTTTTCAAATATTCAATATTATACAACATTAACATGCCTCTATGAATGAAATCTAACTTATTTAACTGTAAACCTTGAATAAGATAAGTTAAATATAGTTTTTCATAATCATTCATATCTTCTAAGACAGCCCATATATCTTGTGTGAGTAGTACTTCACGACCCTTTAATTGATTTAACAAGAAAATCCCGTATAACCTATGATGACTATCATCACTTAATAATAGTGGTAACACTTGCTCGTTAAAGTACGACTTGCTTTGTTCAATGACCCAAGGTGCATAACCTACATCTACCTTAGATATTTCTTGTAACTTGGACCAAAAAAACTTGCTATCTTCAATATGATTGAGATGATAATAATTATGGCTCAACGCATTATACATTTGTATAGAAAGAAATTTCCCTTTTCTATAAAGAGGTTGTAATAATTTTTGGGAAGCTTCATATTGTTTTAAATAACATAGGACAATACCTAATTTGAATGATTCATCATCATTCATAGGTACAACTTTACTTAAAATATTTAAATAACGTTGATACTTTTCTTGTTCATTAGTGTTATACAATAATAATGTGTAATGGCAAAGCGCATGTACATCAGTATTGTCCTCATTAAGTAAACGTTCAAACATTACTTTAGCAGTATCATATTCATTGAGATAAAGGTAACACATAGCTAATAAATTTCTAACCACTCGATGATCTTGAATCGCTTCATTTTGATTCAAAATAAAATTTCTTGCTTCAGGTAGTCTACCTTGTGAGAATAAATATTGAAAAATGAGTTGAACAGCAAATAATTGACATTCAATCTCAATCTTTTCTTCTGAGTTATAAGTAACTTCAAACATTTCTTCTAGCTCTTCTTGGTAATCATCATCTTCTGCTAAAATGACGTAATTCATTCCAAATAAAAAAGCTTTATTTGCTTCATTTAGTGTAATATTCAGTTGACTGAGTTGATAGTAACTATCCATGACTGATTCTTGCTTTGCAATCATTTCATAAAAAATATGTTCTGCTCTATTGTTATAACCAAGATGTGCGAGACACTCTGATAATTTTACTTTAATTTCAAAAACATCAAATTCCTGGGGTGACATTTCAAGCACTTTTTCATAGTATTCTGCTGCCTTTTTATAATCTTGTTGTTGATATTTTTGGTCCGCTAATTTCCTATAAAAAGGACTGTCAAGCTTCATTGAAATAATTTTATTGTTGTTTTGCGCCATCCATGTTCACCTCCTGTATTTAGTCATTGTTTCAGTTGCATTGGATTTCCGTACGCCAATGTGTGATTTGGGATATCTCTAGATACTACAGTACCAGCACCAACTTTCACATAATCCCCAATTTTTACACCAGGCAAAATGGTTACATTGGCTCCGATTAACGTATGATTTCCAATATCAACATGCCCTGTTCGAAATTCATTTACTAAAAATTCATGCGTCAAAATAGTTGTATTATAACCTATGACACAGTTTTCACCAATCGTGATATATTCAGGATGCAATAAATCAGGTACGACTTTAAATGCAAATGCACTATGTCTACCTATATTCATATTTAATAAATTGCGATACATCCAATGCTTTAATTTCACATTAGGTAAGTAGCGACAAACTTCAACAATCACTGTTTGCTTAAACATTTTGAGGCGGCTTATATAACGATACATATGCCACAACGGATTTTCACCGTCAACTTTTAACTTTTTTAAGTCACGCATTATATTCTATCACTTCACCTTTTGCTTTGACCATGTTAAAGGGCCAACATCTTTATATCGTGGTGCATTATATTTCATTCTTCTAACTATCATAAGGACAATTCCAGCAACTATAAGCACGACAGACATCAGTTGAGCAACACGTATATCTCCAGTGAGCATTAAACTATCTGTGCGCAAACCTTCTACAAAGAATCTACCTATAGAATACCAGATAAGATATAGTGCGAAAGTATCACCTATACGTAAGTGTTTTCTTAATGAAATTAATATAACAAAACCTAGAATATCCCATATAGATTCGTATAAAAACGTCGGTTGGTAGTATTGTCCATCAATATACATATTGTCAATAATAAAGTCCGGTATATGGATATTTTCTAAAAATGATTTAGACACAGGACCTCCATGGGCTTCATGATTCATAAAGTTACCCCATCTACCAATACCTTGTCCTAAAATCAAACTTGGCGCAATCACATCACCAATTTGAAATGGATTGATATTTTTTTGTTTACACACGAAAATACCTGTGATAAAACCACCAATTAGACCACCGTGGATAGCGATACCACCATACCAAATCATTGGTATTTCTATTGGATGTTGTGCATAGTATGGCCATTGAAAAATAACAAAATAGATTCTGGCTGCGATAAAACCAAAAATCGCACTCCAAAAGATGATATCAATCAATATATCTTTATCAAAACCTATGTGTTTAACACTTTCTTGAGCGATAAAATATCCTAATAGTATACCTGCGGCGATGATAATGCCATACCAATGAACCGAAATAGGACCAAGCTCAAATGCGATTGGATCAATATAATTCAATAACATCATTGATTCTCCTTATTGTTGCTACCGTTACGCATAATTTCAGCATTTAAGCGTTCATTGAATTCTTCTGCAGTGTTAATGCCCATAATATTAAGTCTGTAGTTCATGGCTGCAACTTCAATAATCACTGCTACGTTACGACCTGGTCTAACCGGTATCGTCTTTTTAGTAATCTCAGTATCTAAGATGCGCAATGTTTCCTCATTCAAGCCAACACGGTCATACAATTTATCTTTATGCCAATTTTCCAAATGAATATTTAAACGTAAACGCTTTTCAGTCAAAATGGAACCTGCACCAAACAGTGTCATGACATTAATAATACCTAAACCTCTAATTTCTAATAAATGCTCTATTAATTTAGGTGGCCTACCAATCAATTCATCTTTACTTATTTCTCTAATTTCTACGTTGTCATCCGCGACAAGTCTGTGACCACGCTTGATTAATTCAAGTGCTGTTTCACTTTTACCAATGCCTGAGTCTCCTGTTATAAGCACACCGACACCATACACATCTACCAACACACCGTGCAATGAAGTTGTTCTTGCCAGCTCATGTTCTAAGAAAGTCGTTAAACGACTCATTAATTGCGTTGTTGCAACTGTTGATGTGATAAGCGGTGTATCAAACTCTTTTGCTGATGCTACAAGCTCTTCTGGCGGTTCTAAATCTCTTGTCACAATAATTGCTGGTGTTTCTGGCCGGCATAATTTTTTCATACGTCCTTTGCGCTCTTCATCAGGTAGTAGGTTATAAAATGACAACTCTGTTGTCCCTAACAACTGAATGCGGTCGGATGCATAGTGAGAAAAATATCCAGCCATTTCTAATCCTGGTCTTGATATATCTGTATTTTTTATTTGTTTATTTAAGCCTGACTCTCCAGCTATAAGCTCAAGGTTAAAGCGTTCAATTAAACTCTTTGTTGTTAACATAGATTCACCTCTATTAATATTTCTCCTGAAATTACATATGTCATTATCATATCAAAAAGGACTGATAATCTATATAAAAAAGTACAGAAGTCCAAAATAAATCCTATCGTAAACATCATACCTTATATTATTTATGAATGAAATTACTGTCACTGATTTAAACATTTAATTTATTTTAAATCATTTTAAATTATTGCGTTGACCACCCAACATGTCTAAATAAATTAAAATATTAGGTATCAAAAAATACTCCATACATTCTGACATATGATGATGTCTACTTGTATGGAGTAACTAATATTTTATATGTTATTACAAAGTTTATTCAATATAACGTTATGCTTGAACAGTATCTCTTTCTAAAACTGGTTTTAAATATTGACCAGTATAGCTACCCTTCACTTTTGCGATATCTTCTGGTGTGCCTGTTGCAACAATTGTGCCACCACCATCACCGCCTTCTGGACCTAAATCAATAATGTGATCAGCCATTTTTATAACGTCTAAATTGTGCTCGATGATAACAACTGTGTCACCATTATCAACCAATTTATTTAATACTTTTAACAATCGACTAATATCATCAACATGTAAACCAGTGGTTGGTTCATCTAGAATATAGATAGAACGACCTGTAGAGCGTTTATGCAATTCTGAAGCAAGTTTAACACGTTGTGCTTCACCACCAGATAATGTCGTAGCCGGTTGTCCTAAAGTAACATAACCTAAACCAACATCAACTAATGTTTTCAATTTACGATGTATTTTAGGCACATTTTCAAAAAAGTTTGTTGCTTCTTCGGCAGTCATAGCCAAGACATCTGCAATGTTTTGACCTTTGTATGTTACTTCAAGCGTTTCACGATTGTATCTAGTACCATCACAAACTTCACAAGGCACATAAACATCTGGTAAAAAGTGCATTTCTATTTTAATGATACCGTCACCTTTACATGCTTCACAACGACCACCTTTAACATTAAAACTAAAGCGACCTTTAGAATAACCTCTCACTTTTGCTTCATTCGTTTGTGCAAAAATATCTCGTATATTATCAAAAACACCAGTATAGGTTGCTGGATTAGAACGTGGGGTTCTACCAATCGGTGATTGATCAATATCAATAATACGATCAAGTTGGTCTATACCGTTAATTTCATCATAATCTCCTGGTTTGACTTTAGATTTATTAATCTTCTTAGCTAATGACTTATACAATACTTCATTGACTAATGTACTTTTACCAGAACCAGACACACCTGTAACAACATTCATCGTTGAAAGCGGAAAGTCTACACTAACATCTTTCAAATTATTACTTCGTGCACCTTTAACACTAATCTTTCTATCCGTAACTTCACGACGTGATTCTGGCACCTCAATTTTTTTCTTACCACTCAAATATTGACCTGTTAATGAATTTGTATTTGCCATAACTTGTTTAGGCGTACCACTAGCAACAATTTCACCACCGTGTTCACCAGCACCTGGTCCTACGTCTACTAAGTAATCTGCAGCACGCATCGTATCATCATCATGTTCAACAACGATTAAAGTGTTACCTAGATCGCGCATTTCTTTTAATGTGCTAATTAACCGATCATTATCACGTTGATGCAAGCCTATAGAAGGTTCATCTAAAACATATAATACACCAGAAAGCCTAGAACCAATCTGAGTTGCCAAACGTATGCGTTGCGCCTCACCACCTGATAAAGAGCCAGATGCACGATTTAAGGTTAAGTACTCTAAACCTACGTTATATAAAAATTCTAATCTCGAATTAATCTCTTTTAGAATTTGATTGGCAATTTTTCTGTCTTGTTCTGACAATGTGATATGTTCATAGTTATATAATGCATCTTTAATTGAACGTTCTACCACTTCACCAATGTTTTTCCCATCCACATATACTGATAAGGCTTCACGGCTTAATCGTTTACCGTGGCAAGTTTCACAAGTGAGTTCTGTCATGTATTTGCTCATCATTTCTCTTACAAGTTCTGAAGGAGAATCATGATAACGTCTATTGATATTATTAATCACACCTTCAAACGCCATTGTACGTTTTCTCGTTTGGCCATTTCGTTGCTTGAATGTAAATTCAATTTCTTTATCTTTGGAACCATAAAGAATAATATCCTTTTGACGTTCAGTTAATTTTTTGAATGGTTTGTCCATATTTATTTTATAGACTTCACAAACACGATTTAATAATGTTGGATAAAAGTCTGAACTTGATGATTCCCAGGCAACGATTGCACCTTCATTCAATGATTTTTCTTTATCAGGAACGACTAAGTCTAAATCGACCATCAGTTTTTGTCCTAAACCATCACAAGTTGGACAAGCACCGAATGGGCTGTTAAAACTAAACATTCGTGGTTCTAATTCTCCGATTGAGAATCCGCAAATGGGACAAGCATGATTTTCGGAAAATTTTAACTCATCGCCACCAATAATATCTACGATTAAGTTACCTTCAGCTAATTGCAACGCCGTTTCTATAGAATCTGCTAGACGGGTTTCAATACCTTCTTTGATTACAAGGCGATCTATGACAACTTCTATCGTATGATTCTTATTTTTATCTAAATTCGGCACTTCATTAACATCAATAATTTCGCCATCAACACGCACACGTACATATCCCTTTTTACTAATATCATCAATTAATTTTTCGTGCGCACCTTTTCTATGAGTTACTACAGGCGCCAGTAATTGAATCTTACTACGCTCTTCAAGTTGTAATACTTGATCGACCATTTGTTGCACAGTTTGAGATTCAATTTCGATACCATGATTAGGGCAAAATGGCTTCCCAACACGCGCATATAACAGACGAATATAATCATAAATTTCAGTAACTGTAGCAACCGTAGATCTTGGGTTTTTACTCGTTGTTTTTTGGTCTATTGAAATCGCAGGAGATAAACCTTCAATTGTATCGACATCTGGTTTATCCATTTGTCCTAAAAACTGTCTTGCATAAGCACTTAATGACTCTACATATCTACGTTGACCTTCTGCATAAATCGTATCAAAAGCCAATGAAGATTTGCCTGATCCAGATAAACCTGTCATAACTATAAGTTTATTTTTAGGTATTTCAATATCAACATCTTTTAAATTATGGGCACGTGCCCCTTTAACTACAATGGATGGTTGTTTCATTTTCGTCACCCTTCTGCTTTTAATTCAAACAACATATCTCTGAGTTCAGTTGCTTTTTCAAAGTCTAAGTCTTTAGCTGCTTGCTTCATTTCTTTTTCTATATTATCAATCGTTTTCTCACGCTCTTTTTTCGTCATTTTCTTAGGTACTTCCGTACGTTTTGCTTCGTTTGTTTCATCTGTTTCAACAGTAGCACTGATCACATCATGAATTTTTTTATTAATAGTAGTTGGTGTAATATTATGTTTTTCATTATATGCTTGTTGGATCGATCTACGACGCTCTGTTTCATCAAGTGCATAGCGCATTGAATCCGTAATTTTATCACCATACATAATCACTTCACCACCACTATTACGGGCTGCACGACCTACTGTTTGGACAAGTGATCTCTGAGAGCGTAAGAAGCCTTCTTTATCTGCATCTAAAATAACGACTAGTGATACTTCTGGTATATCAATACCCTCTCTTAATAAGTTAATACCAACAATCACATCGTAGGTACCCACACGTAAATCTCGAATAATTTCAATTCGCTCTAAAGTTTTAATTTCTGAATGTAAATAATTCACTTTAATGCCTGCTTCTTTCATATACGTGGTTAAGTCTTCACTCATCTTTTTAGTCAATGTCGTTACTAAAACACGTTCATTTCGTTCAATACGCGTTTGTATTTCGCCAAGCAGATCATCAATTTGATTTTCTGTAGGTCTCACTTCAATTTTAGGATCTAATAATCCTGTTGGACGAATGATTTGCTCCACCATTTCATCTGTATGTTCTAATTCATAAGGTCCTGGTGTAGCAGATACATATACGAGTTGTTTCGTTTTTTCTTCAAATTCTTCAAATTTTAACGGTCTATTGTCTAAAGCACTTGGTAGCCTAAATCCATGATCCACAAGTACTTGTTTACGCGCACGGTCACCATTATACATACCTCTAATTTGTGGTAATGTCACATGTGACTCATCAATCATCACAAGCCAGTCATCTCCAAAATAATCAAGCAATGTATAAGGCGTGGAACCCATGGGTCTAAGTGTCAAATGTACAGAATAATTTTCAATACCTGAACAAAATCCCATCTCTCTCATCATTTCCAAATCATAATTCGTTCTTTGTTCTAAGCGCTGAGCTTCAAGCAATTTATTCTCAGAACGTAATTCTGATAATCGCTCTTCAAGTTCATTTTCAATACGTTGGATGGCAGATTTCATTTTTTCTTCTCGTGTAACGAAGTGGGAAGCTGGGAAAATAGCAAAATGATCGCGCTCTCTCAACACTTCTCCAGTTAAGTAATTAACCTCTCGTATTCTATCTATTTCATCTCCGAAAAATTCAACGCGAATACACATTTCTTCACGAGAGGCAGGAAATATTTCTACAACATCTCCTCTAACTCGGAACGTACCGCGTCTGAAATCTATATCATTTCTTGTGTATTGCACATCTACTAATTTTTTAAGTAACTCGCTTCTGTCCATTTCCATACCTACACGAACACTAACCACTAAGTCCCGATATTCTTCTGGATTACCTAAACCATAGATACAGCTCACACTAGCTATGATAATGACGTCATCTCTTTCAAATAGTGCACTTGTCGCAGAGTGACGCAATTGATCAATTTCATCATTAATTGACGCATCTTTTTCAATAAATGTGTCAGTTGATGGTACATACGCCTCTGGTTGATAATAATCGTAGTAACTGACAAAATACTCGACTCTATTTTCAGGAAAGAATTCTTTAAATTCACTATATAATTGTCCTGCTAACGTTTTGTTATGGGCGATGATTAAAGTCGGTTTACCAACTTGTTGAATCACATTACTCATTGTAAATGTCTTACCTGTACCCGTAGCTCCAAGTAAAGTCTGATGTCTCTTACCCGCATTCACACCATCTACAATTTGTCGAATCGCTTCTGGTTGATCACCTTTAGGATCAAAATTCGATTGTAATTTAAATGGGTAGTGTTCCATAATGACACATGCCTCCTATTATATTTCTATCCGTTCGAACATAGTTTAAATATCTCATTTAATACGCGACTTACTATAGTGGCTGTAACTATATTTTACTTAAGTATACTATTAACAGTTTACATTTTAACAGATTTATTACTTTCAATACAAACATTTGTTCGCAAAAATGATATTTCACTAAATAAAAACAAACACAGTATAATACCATGTTTGTTTGCGTTCATAAATTTTTATTCAGATAAAATGAAGTTAAATAATTATATACCTTTCATCATGCTATTACAATTAAGTTGCTTAACGCTTAATACTTAATCATCTTCTTTTTTATGGAGTTCTAGTTGGTCAATAATTAAGTAACCTGCTAATAATGAAGCAACATCTATAAAAATAATCCATTCATCATGAAAAAATCCTTTTTCAATTGAAGTACCTATTAAAATCAAAGTTAAAATCGTACCTACCCATTTACTCCTAGTCAGTACGCTAAACAATACGACAAGTATGCATGGAAAAAAAGATGCAAGTATATACCAGATCATTCATGTCACCCGTTCCTATTATTTAAAATAGACATCGTTGTTTCTCGTAATTCCGATTTTGGTATAAATCGCTCTGTAAGCATTTCAGGAATAATATTTTCTATAAAATCTTGTACTGAATTCAAATGATCAAATTGCATGATTGTTTCTAATGACATTTCGTATATTTCAAAAAATAGTGGTTCAGGGTTACGTTTTTGAATTTCACCAAATGTTTCATATAACAAATCAATTTTATCAGCAACTGATAAGATTTGACCTTCTAGCGAATCGTCTTTTCCTTCTTGCAGTCGCTCTCGATATATGGATTGATATTGTTCTGGTATTTCTTCGTTTATAAAATGATCTACCATTTCTTCTTCTACTTGTGAGAATAATTTTTTTAATTCTCCACTCGCATATTTGACTGGCGTTTTTATATCTCCTGTAAAAATTTCGGCGAAATCATGGTTTAAGGCTTTTTCGTATAAGCTTTTCCAATCTACTTTATTGCCGTGATATTCTTCTACTGTGCCTAAATACTGAGCAATTTTAGTCACTTTAAAAGAATGTGCAGCAACATTATGCTCAAAATATTTAAATTTCCCAGGCAATCGTATTAATTTTTCTAAGTCTGATAAACGTTTAAAATATTGATGTACTCCCATGATAGCGCCTCCTCATTTATTTAATGATTGATTATACTTGATTTTATAATATCATTCCATATGTAAAATGTCTTTTTAATGCCGTTAAATATCATCAAATCGTTCTAATTTTAAAATATAACTTACTTTTTTGTCTTTCAAGTTTTACTCATTTTACAAGATTCAAAAAAATAAGACTGTAATAAATTTTAGTGAAAATCATATTGAGTGTGAAAAATACTGATTCTGACACGTTTAGCCTGCACGAAGGGCCTCTAAAATAATAAGCCCGAGACATGTTTATGTCCCGGACTATACATTAAGAATATTGTTACAATTGCAGATAAAACTGCTAGATATAAGTTTTTATTTTTTAATGAATATAATTATATTGTCCTGAATTGTAAATCGTTCTATAGGATTTTTGTCCCAAGCCTTGCATGTTCATCTCTGAAACTAAAATGGATCCATCACTGTTTTGACGTTCTACAATCCCTACATGACCATAATTTCCAGCGCTACTCTGTAAAATAGCACCTACTTCAGGTGTAGAATTAACCACATAACCATTTTGACGCGCAGCCGATGCCCAGTTATTAGCATTGCCCCATAAATTGCCTATAGATTTACCAAGTTGTTGACGTCTATCAAAAGCGTAGTATGTACACTGTCCCCAAGCATAATAATTCTGCCCACCAGCTACATAGTGTTTTGATTGATAGCTATTGTTGTGAAGGTTGTCACCATTTGAAGGGGTATTGCGCGCATCAACACTATGATTTGACCAAGATTGCTGCTTTACTGGTATATAATCGTTCGCTAATCTTGTGAATGCATTACTGTTTTCAGTTGTTACCCCTGTTGTGAATGGATCATTATTCGAGTCACTTTGTGCGTATGCACTCTGTAGTTGGTTGTCTAAATGTGACGATCCTTTTTCAGAAACTGCAATGAGTTGACCAGGATAAATTGTTTCAGTAATGAAGGGATTTAATTGATAAAGTTCATTTAAACTGAGGTGATGTTTATTCGCAATACTTTGAAGTGTATCGCCTTCTTTAACTTCTACAATATCTTCGTCAGGTAATACAAGCGTTTGCCCAACCTTAACCGACTGCACAAATTCCATATGATTCAATGATTGTATCGTATGAGTCGTTGTTGCGAATGCATGCGCTATATTTGATAAATCCGTATCTTCTTTCACTGTATGTACTTGATCAGCTGACGCTAGACCATTCATTCCAAAAAACAGTGCTGCAGAAGTTACAGAAAAAGTTAAGCCTTTCTTCATGATGTATTTCAATCCTTTGCTGTCTAATTTTATTCAATATTTAATCAATCATAATATAGCATATTCTCTGAATACTTTTACCCTTGTTATCGTTTTGTAATGCAAAAGATATTTTTGAATGAATCCCCTTTTAACGCTTTAATCATAGCTTTCTTATCTTTATCACAATAGTTTTAATCACCTTTGAATATCTGTTAACTTTAACTGTAATATTTAAGTTTGTATTTTACATATAAGTAGTAGTTTATCTAAAAATTACTGAAATAAATTAAGCAGTCGTTTCGTATGAACGTGTCAGTCTTGCCTACTTTATACTGCTATAAAAAATATGAGTAAGTTAGAAAACAATAAGTGATACATTGGTTTCTAGCTCACTCATAAAGTTATGAATAATACTTGTTCTATTTAAGTATTAATCTTTTTCTGAATGATTCAGATTCATTTGCTTGCGTAGATAAGCTTCGATAAACGGTCCTAAATCACCATCCATGACTGCATCGACTTTACCGGTTTCTTCGTTTGTTCTATGATCTTTAACCATTGCATATGGATGGAATACATAAGATCTAATTTGACTTCCCCAACCGATTTCTTTTTGTTCTCCACGGATTTCGGCCATTTCTTGTTCTTGTTCCTCAATTTTTAATTGATATAGTTTAGACTTCAATGTTTTCATTGCAGCCTCTCTGTTTTTGATCTGTGAACGTTCATTCTGGTTATTTACCACAATACCTGTTGGATGATGGGTAATTCTAATAGCAGATTCGGTTTTATTGATATGTTGACCACCTGCGCCCGAAGCTCTAAATGTATCAACAGTAATATCATCAGGATTGATTTCTACTTCTATTTCAGTGTTATTAAATTGTGGTATGACATCACATGAAGCAAAAGATGTATGTCGACGACCAGATGAATCAAACGGTGATATGCGTACGAGTCGATGTACACCTTTCTCGGATTTTAAAAAACCATATGCATTATGACCTTTCACAATCATTGTTACACTTTTTACGCCCGCTTCATCTCCAGGTAAATAGTCTGCGATTTCAACTTTAAAGCCTTTTTGCTCACAGTAGCGTTGATACATTCTCAACAACATATTTGTCCAATCTTGTGATTCAGTACCACCTGCACCAGGATGCAATTCAATAATTGCATCATTCGCGTCATAAGGCCCATCTAACAATAATTGTAGTTCAAATTGGTTTAATTCGTTTTGAAAATGAGTGACGCTCGCTTCTAAATCGTCTTTCATCGACGTATCGTCTTCTTCTAACAATAATTCTCGTGTCGTTTCCATATCTTCTATATTTGCTTCTAAATCTCTGTACGCATTGACAACAGATTTTAAAGCATTATTTTTATCTATTACGTCTTGCGCTTTATCTTGATTATCCCAAAATGAAGGATCCGCCATCATTTCTTCGTATTCTTGTATGTTCGTCTCTTTTTCTTCTAAGTCAAAGAGACCCCCTAAGTTGTTCTAACTTTTCTTTATAAGCATCTAAATTACGCTTAATTTCAGATAATTCCATTATGCATCTCTCCTAAATTTTTCGAATGAAGTATAATTGCTAAATTAATTACTAGACTATCATACATATGATACAAAATATAAACTGTTAATTTCAACTTAAGCACCAAATCATTGCTAGCTTATGTTAAAAAAAACATCTTTCACAGTTAAACGCTACAATTTAACTGTAAAAGATGCCTGACATATAAAAATAATTCAAATAGTGAAATCCTGTCTCACATGTGTATCATATTAGATAAACTTAAGCGCCATGACAGTTTTTATACTTTTTACCACTACCGCAAGGACATGGGTCATTTCTACCTATATGTTCATCTTTAACATAAGGCTCTGCTTTCGCTTTTTCTTTTCCATCTTCTGCTGATACATGCTCAGCTTTACCAAAATCAGTTGTCTTATCACGTTCTACGTCATCTTCAACGGAAATCACTGATTTTAGAATATATTTACTTACGTCTTCTTCAATGTTTTGCATCATAGTATCAAATAATTGGTGACCTTCATTTTGATAGTCACGTAGTGGATTTTGTTGTCCATACGAACGTAAGTGAATACCTTGACGCAATTGATCCATTGTATCGATATGGTCTGTCCAATGTGTGTCAATAGAACGAAGTAAAATCATACGTTCAAATTCATCAAACTGACTACCAATTTTTTCTTTTTGCTCTTTTAATGCTATTTCTATTTTTGACCATACAACCTCAAAAATATCATCATTATCTTTTCCATTAATATCTTCAACTTTTAATTCGCCTTCATTCAAGAAGACGTCTTCTACATAGTTGATGAATGGTTCATAGTCTGGGTCGTCATCTTCTTCATTTACATAATATTGAATACTTCTTTCTAATGTAGAGCGTAGCATTGCGTTAATTAATTCGCTACTTTCGTCGCTGTCAATAATATCATTACGTTCGCTATAGATAATTTCACGTTGTTTACGTAGTACATCATCATACTCAAGGACACGTTTACGAGCGTCAAAGTTATTACCTTCAACACGTTTTTGAGCTGATTCAACAGCACGAGAAACCATTTTAGATTCAATTGGTGTTGAATCATCCATACCCAATCGATTCATCATATTTTGTAAACGTTCCGAACCAAAGCGCACCATTAACTCATCTTGTAACGATAAATAGAAACGGCTATCACCTTTGTCACCTTGACGACCTGAACGACCACGTAATTGGTCATCTATACGACGTGATTCATGGCGCTCTGTACCAATTACTGCTAAACCGCCAATTTCTTCAACACCATCACCTAATTTGATATCCGTACCACGACCAGCCATGTTGGTAGCAATTGTCACTGCACCGCGTTGGCCAGCACTTGCGATAATGTCCGCTTCACGTTCGTGATTTTTCGCATTTAAGACATCATGACGTACGCCATGTTTTTTCAATAAGTTAGAAATATATTCACTTGTTTCAACGGCAACAGTCCCTAATAAGACTGGTTGACCTTGTTTGTGCTTTTGAATGACATCTTCTACAACTGCATCAAATTTACCTTTTTGACTGATATAAATTAAATCTGGCTTATCAATACGTTGTACTGGTCTGTTCGTAGGAATTTGTGTAACTGTCATATTGTAAATATTTCTAAATTCTTCTTCTTCTGTTTTTGCAGTACCTGTCATACCAGATAATTTATTATACATTCTGAAGTAGTTTTGGAATGTAATTGAAGCCATTGTTTTGGATTCGTTTTGAATTTTCACACCTTCTTTAGCTTCAATCGCTTGGTGCAATCCTTCTGAAAAACGACGTCCAGGCATTGTACGTCCTGTAAATTGGTCAACAATCAATACTTCGCCGTTGTTCACCATATAATCTACGTCTCTTTGTAACGTAACATGCGCACGTAACGCTGTATTAATATGACTGATGATATCAACATTTTTCACGTCGTAAAGGTTATCAATTTTAAACATACGCTCTGCTTTATCAATACCTTGTTCTGTTAATTGCACAGCTTTTGTCTTTTCATCATAATTATAATCATCTTCGTTTTTAAGCATTTTAGCAAAAACATTTGCTTGCGTATAAAGTGACGTTGACTTCTCTGCCTCTCCTGAAATAATAAGCGGCGTACGTGCTTCATCAATTAAGATTGAGTCTACTTCATCAATAATCGCAAAATTAAGTGGTCTCATCACGCGTTCTTCTGCATAATTCACCATGTTATCACGTAAGTAGTCAAATCCTAATTCGTTGTTGGTACTATAAGTAATATCACATGCGTAAGCTTCTCTTTTCTCTGCAGTAGTTTTACTATTTAAGTTCAAACCAACACTTAATCCAAGAAATTCATATAATTCTGCCATTTCTTCACTCTGTACACTAGATAAATATTCATTGACTGTAATAACATGTACACCACGTCCTGTTAACGCATTTAAATAAACTGGCATTGTCGCCGTTAACGTTTTACCTTCACCAGTTCTCATTTCAGAAATGTCGCCACCATGAATGGCAATACCACCCATAACTTGTACTTTATAAGGAATCATGTTGAATACACGCTTTGATCCTTCTCTTACCAATGCAAAGGCTTCTGGTAAAATATCATCTAAAATTTTATTTTGCTTTTTAATATCGTCTTCTGCTTGAACTTGCGCTTGAAAATTTTTCGTCTTTTCTTTAATTTCTTCATCAGTTAATATCGACATATCCTCTTCTAGTGCAAGGACTTTGTCGGCTAATTTACCAAGGCGTTTTATTTCTCTTTTATTGCCATCTGCAATTTTTGATAAAAAACCCATTCTGTTCGCTCCTTTAGCTATATAACTCTTAGTTTACAACAATTTATAATATCATTTATAAGCCTAAATTTACACTTATTACGTTTATCGTGCCATCTATACTATATTTACTTACATGTTTTTGAATACAAATTATAATATTGACTCATTTAAAATATACACAACATACATGTTCACTTTCAAATTATTACATAATAACACAGCAAAAAATGAGCGTCCATGATTTCACTCAATCATGGACGCTACTACTTTTATAAATATGACACTAATTTAATTAAATTATTCAGTTGTTTCAATTAGCCCATATTTGCCATCTTTTCTTTTATAAACTATGCTCGTACCATCTGTTTCACGATCTGTAAAAATGAAGAAATCATGGCCCAATAAATCCATTTGCAATACTGCTTCTTCAGAATCCATAGGTTTTAAACTGAAATTTTTTGAACGAATAATCTCAATTTCACTATCATTGTCATCATTTTGAAGATTTTCTGCTTCTTGTTCTTCAGGTAATGATGCAAAAGCTTCTTGTTCGTCATTTTTTCTATTTTTACGATTTACACGCGTTTTATATTTTCTAACTTGTCTTTCCAATTTGCTATTAATTAAATCAATACCAGCGTATAAATCATCATGACGTTCTTCCGCTCTTAGCGTAACATTTTTCAATGGAATAGTTACTTCTATTTTAGTTGCTGAGTTTTGGTACGTTTTAACTTTAACGTGTGCAGTTGCATTTGGCACATTGTTAAAGTAACGTTCTAATTTACCAATTTTCTCCTCAATATAGTTGCGAATCGCATCAGTAATAGTGAGGTTCTCTCCGTGAATTTCAAATCTGATCATAGTAATCGACTCCTTTAAAACCTCTATATTGGTAATAGTGCTTATTTCTATAATACCACGAATAACCTAGCGTGCAAACGTAAACACATCGAATTTTCTGATTTTTCTATCAAGTAATAGCTGTGCCGCATTATGAACCGTTAAGCCTGTAGTATAAATGTCATCGATCAATAAAATACATTTTCCTTTTAAATCCACACTTTGTTCCATTACAAAAGGATTGGGTCGTTGCATACGTTTTTCTTTACTTAATTCTGATTGTTTAATATGTGAGTGTGTGGCAAGCAGACAATAATACTTAACTTTTTGTATGTCTAATACTAGTTGTACGGGGTTAAATGTTCTTTCTTTATCTCTAAATAAAGGGGACGGTATGGGGATAATGTAATAATATTTGTAATGAGGCAATTTAACTTTTTCTGCGATTACTTCTGCGATTGCAACATCTCTTTGAAATTTATATTGTTGAATCATTTCTTTTACAATACCGTCATATCGGTAATGACAATACAATTTATTCATTAATTTAAACTTCGAAGCTAACTCGGCACAATCCGAACATAATATTTCAGTTTCATTGCGTAACTTCAAACATGTTGCACATCGATTCGTCGTCTTTAATTTCATTACCTCCCAGAGATGATTGCAATCATCGCACAATTTTGAAGCCTTTTTGTAAAACGTAAATGCATTTAAAGGTTCTGAATAATAGATGTGACAATATAAACATGTCGCAGTCAATCTATCCACCTTCTTTTTTGTGCAAGTTGATTCATTTTCCTTATCTGATATTGAGCTTTAATCATAGATAGTGTGATCCCTTCATGCAAACAAAATACACTTCCTGTAGGTGCTTCTGCTTTTCTTCCAACTCTTCCTGATATTTGAATGATGGCACTCGTTTCAAACTGATGACTGTTTATGATTACAACATCGAGTTTTGCCATAGTAAAGCCTCTTTCTAAAATGGTAGTGGTGAAAACAACGGTATGTTCCCCGTTTCTCAAACGTTTCACCTTATCAAAACGAAATACATCATTGCTGTAGACATATGTTAAAGATGGAATTTCAGCTTTATATAACTGATACAGTTGTTTCATTAAAGTAATATTGTTAAAAAAGACTAGCGTATATCGTCGTTGATTGACTTGATGTTGTAAAAATCGTAATAATTTATATTGCTTCTTATTGGGATTGATTCTAAGGAATTTAAATTGAGGCACGGGTAAAGGATGTCTATGAAAACGCGCAGGTAATTGAATAATTTCTAAATTGCTAATTTGTTTCATTAAAGCTTTTGTTGGTGTGGCAGTCATTAATATATGACAGTGTTTTAACTTCGAGGCATGCTGCAATGCTTGTATTAACGTTGGTTCTGTAGGTAAAGGAAAGGCATCTACTTCATCTACAATTATCACATCAAAATGTTGTTTGAAACGATAGAGTTGATGAATTGTGGCGATAACAAAATGGCCATTATATTGTTGCTGTGATGATTGATGCAATACATCTATTTTTTCTTCGTGAAAAGCTGACTTAATCCTCATACTGACTTCTAAAACAACATCAACTCGAGGAGATACAATTGCGACATTATAACCGTGGTTCCGCGCAAATTTAATTCCTTCAAATATCATCTCAGTTTTACCTGCACCTGTGACTGCATGGAGCAATAGTGAACGAAAGCCTGCAATCGCTGATACAATTTTGTCAGATGCAAATTGTTGTTGTTCTGATAATTTGAATGGTAATTGATAATGACAAGGTGTCATTACATTCTGACTTTCTATGATATAGATTTCAGTTATATTATCCATTCTACCCATATTGATACAATTTCTACAGTAGACAATCTCCTTATCTAACACTGTTGATAGATATTTGTAAAAATGCGTTTGTCGGCGTGAGTGACATTGAGCACATGTCCAATAGCCATTATCTAATACCACACCTTTCGTTGTTTGCTTTATACGTTCATCTGTTAATAAAGATTTATCATTAATCATTCTTCCATAATATTTAATTGTATGTTTCCTCCAAACCAAAAAGCGAGTCAAAAATTAAATTTCACTTTAATTTCAAAGACCCGCTATAAAATAAATGATTTATTTGTTAGTCGTACAGTAATTTAAATGCTAAACAACTCATTTGTCATATTATGGTTGGCATCGATGACTGAACGAAGTGTTGGTTTCACTATACATCTCTTGCAAAAAATACTACTTTTCTTAAAAATGATAATAATACTTTTGAATCTATAATTTAGTCTATACGAATAGATCTACCAGTGAAACCTAAGCCCATACCGCCTGGACCTAAATGAGCTGCGACCACAGGGCCTAAATTTGAACGGTGTACTTTATATTGTGGATAGTTTTTTTGTAATTCATTGTACAGCCAGTCTGTATCCTCTTGAACATCTCCACCTATAACTAATAACGTAACCTCTTCATAATCTTTAACGATATCAATCACTTTATTGATAATTTCTTTAAGCGCACGTTTTTTAGTACGTATTTTTTCATCTGGCAAAATTAAACCGTCTTCAAACCTTAAGACTGGTTTCATTTTTAACATCGTACCAATCCACGCCTGGGCTCCAGTAATACGTCCACTTTTTTGCAAGTTTTTTAAATCGTCTACCATCAATCTCGCACCAGTGACTTCTCGCATTGCTTCAAGCTCTTTAATGATAGCGTGCGGTGTTTCATTTTGTTCAATTAATTCAATTGCTCGTAATACGAAACTCCCCATTGCCATAGCTGAAATTTTCGAATCAAACGTATGAACATTAATACCTTCAACCATTTCACCCGCTTGTGTAGCTGTTTGATAAGTACCACTGATACCTGAAGAAAGGAAAACGCCTATGACATCCGTATAGCCTTCATCACGTAATTGTTCGTATTTAGTTACAAATTCACCGATTGCCGGCTGACTTGTCGTAGGAATTGTTTTAGATGCTTTCATTCTTTCGTAGAATTCATTTGCTGAAATAGATGCATTTTCTTCAAAATTTTCACCGTTATCAAAAGTTACACTTAGTGGCGCAATATTTATATTATATTTATCAATTAATGTTTGAGATAGATAACTCGTTGAATCTGTTAATACAGCAATTTTCATCATAATCCTCCTCAATTATACTCACAACTATGATACATTATTTTATATTAAAAGAAAATTTATTTTTACATTAAACTTGAATTCAGAACCGTGTATAATAATAGGTATTGATCGAAACTATGACTGGAGTGTTTAAATATGGATGAATCAATCATAACAATAAAGCAAGAACATATGATAGAAAATGTAATTAGCAAATCACGCTTTATTGCCCATATCAAACCTGTTGAATCTGAAGCAGACGCTAAAGACTTTATCAACTTGGTAAAATCAGAACATCGGGAAGCGACACATAATTGTTCAGCCTATACAGTTGGAGCACAGATGAATATTCAAAAAGCAAATGATGACGGAGAGCCAAGTGGAACTGCAGGCGTACCAATGCTTGAAATATTAAAAAAACTAGAAGTTCACAATGTTTGTGTCGTAGTTACGCGTTATTTCGGTGGTATAAAATTGGGCGGCGGTGGTTTAATAAGAGCATATAGTGGTGCTGTGAGAGATGTTATTTATGAAGTAGGACGTGTTGCTTTGCGTTCAGCAATACCAACTACAATCACTATCGATTATGATCTTACAGGTAAATTTGAATATGAATTAGCACAAACATCATTCTTCTTACGAAACACAACCTACACAGACAAAGTGAGTTATCAAATAGACGTGGTAGAAGCGGAGTATGACGATTTTATTGCTTTTCTAAATAAAATCACTTCTGGTAACTATGATTTAGATGAGCAAGCTATCATTAAGCTACCATTTGACATACCAACAAACTAAACCATTTCCATTTCAGTTTATGACCTTTCAAAAATGCATAACTGTCATACAATTATCAGGTAAACATAAACTTACCTCTATACATTGATGCATGTGATGAATGTATAATTTGAAAAATTAAGTATTATCAGTCGTGGCTTTGTAAATCATTGTTAATCATATAAAATTAGAACCTGAGATATTCATATCTCAGGTTCTAATTAGGTAGTTTATCTATTCATCTTCTTTATGTCGCTCTTTATTTTCAATTAATTTTAAGAGCGGTCTATAATCATCATCGATTAATCCTGTAAATTCAACAATGAGTTCAATCGTAATGAGTATGAGCACAAGCATCATGAGTACACCCCATGGTTGTGATAAATACAAAATAATACTTGAAAGACTAAATAACAACGCGATTGAATATATCAGTATTACTGTTTGACGATGTGAATAACCTAATTCTAGTAATTTATGGTGTAAATGCGATTTATCCGCTTGCATAATACGTTGCCCTTTTTTCACACGTCGTATCATAGCAAATAAAGTATCTATGAACGGTACTGCTAAAATAACAATCGGGAAAAATAAAGACACAAACGTAATATTTTTGAAACCTAAAAGCGAAAGAAAACCAACAATAAAACCAACAAGCAATGCGCCGCTATCACCTAAAAATATTTTAGCCGGATGAAAATTAAAACATAAGAAACCTAATAGCGCACCGATAAGCACACTACAGATCATTATGATAAATATATTTGCCTGTAATATTGCGATGAAACCAATAGTCATCAGAGCGATAGTTGCTACACCAGATGCCAAACCATCCAATCCATCAATTAAGTTAATCGCATTGGTAATCGCTACAATCCATATCACAGTAATTGGAACACCTAAAATACCAAAATGTATTGTCGGTCCAATCGGTAATGAGATGAAATCTATGGTTACGCCGTAGTAAACGACAACCAGTGCTGCAATCACTTGTCCTAATAATTTTAAGATTGGCGTTAAATCATAGATATCATCTATTAACCCTACTAAGTAGATTAATACTGCTCCAATGACAAGTGGCTTCACCTCTGTTTCAATTGGATGCCCTAACCAAATCCCCAATAAAAAGGAAAGTAGTATCACAGTACCTCCTAAGACAGAAGTTGGTTTTTTATGTACTTTCCTAAAATTAGGCTGGTCAACGACGCCCAATTTATGGGAAACCTTTATGACAATGGGAGTAAGTATTAAACTGACAATCATTGAAAAAATGATTAATAATAACGTATACATCAGTTCACCTTCATTAATTTAAGTCTTTATAATTTTGAATTTGAGTTTAAAGTCTCTATAAATATTCTAAATATGAAATCATATTTGGTTATGGATATACACTTGTATATTTTCAAAACATAGTTCACTTGATATATGTATCGAAAATTCTATAAACGATTCAATTAAGTCTATAATACACGATGTACTTTTAGTAATACAAATAGTAATGTAATCATTAGCAGAGTTCAACGCCGAAATTCACTTTCTTTTTTATAGAATAATCAATTTATATATTTTACAATCACTCAAATAAGTATTTTAACATGAATTTTAAACGAATGTTATTAATTTCTAAATATCAATGATGACAAAATGTAACTTTTCACTTACAATGACTAAGTGTTTATTTAAAGGAGCGTAAGAAAAATGTTTGAAGCTATTATTTATAATATTGCGGTCACTGTCGCAGGAATTTATTTATTCCACCGATTACAGTACTCTGAAAATAAGAATATGGTGTTTTCAAAAGAATACGTCACGATTTTAATGACCATTGTAGCATTATTATTATCTGTTAAACCTGTCCCTATCTTTAATGAGTATGTCCTCTATTTATCTTTTGTGCCGATTTTATTTTTAGGTAGATATACAAATATGGTTTATACAGTTTTAGCAGCGTTTATCGTATCTTTAGTTAATGTATTAATTGGTGATTATACGATTATAACTGCAATGATTTTAATTGTAATAGCCATCATTGTTGGAGCAATAGGTCCATTTTTAAAACAAAATGATATTATCTCATTACAAATACTCAACTTAATTACGCTAGTCATATTTGTCATCTTATCATTGATTAGTCCGTATTATGAATTTAAAGAAGTACTATATATGATACCGTTATCATTCGTTTTAACCATCACTTCTTCGATTACATTCGTAGATATTTGGCATTTCTTCTCATTAGTAAATCGCTATGAGAATGAAGATAGATTTGATTATTTGACTGGTTTAGGCAATGTTAAAGAATTCGATAGACATTTGAATGAAACTACACGCATTGCAGAAGAAAATGATGAAAGCTTAGGTTTACTACTCATTGATATTGATGGTTTTAAAGATGTTAACGACATGTATTCACATGATTCAGGTGATGCTGTATTACGACAAATCGCACAATTATTAAAAAACTATGTGCCTGAACAATTTAGCATTTACCGTAATGGTGGTGAAGAGTTTTCTGTAGTATTATATGACTACACACTAGACCAATGTGTTAAGTTAAGTGAAAGTATCCGTAAAGGCGTTGAACAATCTACTTTCCATTTACCAAACAAAGAAATGATTAAATTATCAGTCTCTATTGGTGTCGGATACCTAACTAAAGATGATTATAAATCTCAACGTACCGTCTTTAAAGTTGCAGATGATATGTTGCATATGGCTAAAAATGAAGGTCGTAATCAAGTGATGTTTAACCCTATAGTTAAATTATAACTAAATAAATGTATTTTCAAAGCTTGGGATAATTTAAATTATATATCTCAAGCTTTTTAATTTATATCATGGAACGGTCTATTCAAATATGGCGAATTCAACATAATCCATAACAAATCACTTTTGAAAGTAACGTGCTTAAATCGTTAGTGTACACATGCAAATATGCTTAAGCTATAACAACTCATATGCATGACTTCAATATTTTTTATAATTAAACATATCATTTATAAATTTAAGTTTGTTACAATATAGGTGGTTAATGATAATAACAATCTGTACTGAAATAAATACTATTGAAAGTTACCTTAGTACACGGTAAACTTTCTATTGATTGATTTACAAAAAATTTAGGAGGTGCCCAGCTATGTCTGATTCGATCACTATCATTGATGAAGATAAAGTGATTGACGTTGTGCTCATCGCAGGCAGAATATTGCTTGAAAGTGGCGCTGAAACTTATCGCGTTGAAGATACGATGAATAGAATTTCAGCAAGTTTTGGCTTAGATGATACGTATAGTTTTGTAACATCTACAGCGATTATATTTTCACTCAATAACCGTACAAATACAAGACTTATCCGTATACGTGAGCGTACGACTGATCTAGAAAAAATAGCATTAACAAATAGTTTATCTAGAAAGATTTCTAGTAATCAATTAAGTATAGATGAAGCAAAATCTGAACTCATACATTTACATCATGCATCACTACAGTTTTCATCTATCACTAAATTTTTTGCTGCCGCCATAGCTTGTGGCTTCTTCTTATTTATGTTTGGTGGAGTTATGAATGACTTCTTTTTTGCAATTCTTGCAGGAGCTGGTGCATTTTTAACTTTTGACTTTGTTCAACGTTATATACAAATAAAGTTCTTTTCAGAATTTATTAGTGCTGCAGTTGTGATTACGATAGCAGCTTCATTTTCAAAATTAGGTATGGCAGCAAACCAAGATATTATTACCATTGCAGGTGTCATGCCATTAGTTCCTGGTATTTTAATTACAAATGCTATTCGTGACCTTATGGCAGGAGAACTCATCGCTGGTATGTCTCGCGGTGTCGAAGCGGCACTAACATCATTTGCTATAGGCGCTGGTGTTGCAATCGTATTATTAATATTTTAAAAAGGAGTGCTCAAATGGTCATTGGCTATTATGTCTTACAGTTTATTATTAGTTATTTAGCAACGATGCTATTTTCTGTTATTTTTAATGCACCTCGACGTCTCCTTTTAGCTTGTGGTTTCGTTGGTGCTATGGGATGGATTATTTATAAAGTAACCCTTGATTTAGAATTAGGCAAAGTTATGGCTTCATTTCTAGGGAGTTTTATATTAGCAATTATGAGTCATACCATGAGTAGACGTTATAAAAGACCAGTCATCATCTTTATTGTGCCTGGCATTATTCCGCTTGTCCCTGGAGGACTTGCGTATGAAGCAACACGTTACTTAGTGAGTAACCAATATACACATGCCGTCAATACATTTCTCGAAGTAACACTTATTTCGGGTGCAATTGCTTTTGGTATTCTGTGTGCAGAGATTATTTATTATATTTATACACGCATAAAACAACATATTGGTAAAATGAATGGTAAAATATATAAGAAATCATATAATATGAATAACAGAGCATAAGGGGTGTTTTTATGAAAAATGATATTATTGAACGACTTACGCGATATGTCAAAATTGATACACAATCTGATCCACTTTCAAATTCAACACCTTCCACTAAAAAGCAGTGGGATTTATTGGATTTATTGAATGATGAATTAACTGATTTGGGTTTAGAAACTGATGTTGATGAAAATGGCTATTTATTTGCAACATTAGAAAGTAATGTAGACGAAGTTATCCCGACTGTCGGTTTTTTAGCACATGTTGATACTTCACCTGATTTCAATGCCACAAATGTCAATCCACAAATCATTGAGCGTTATGATGGGAAACCAATTCAGCTTGGTGATACAAATCGAGTTTTAAGCCAAGATGTCTTTCCTGCAATGAAACAAGTAGAAGGACATACTTTAATGATCACAGATGGTACTTCGCTATTAGGAGCAGATGACAAAGCTGGCGTCGTTGAAATTATGGAAGCTTTAAAACATTTGACGTCGCATCCAGAAATCAAACATGGTCGTATCAGAGTAGCTTTTACACCGGATGAAGAAATCGGTAAAGGGCCACATGCATTTGATGTCGAACGTTTTAATGCTGACTTTGCATATACAATGGATGGTAGTCAATTTGGTGAGTTACAATACGAAAGTTTTAACGCTGCAGAAGCGACTGTAACTTGTCATGGCGTGAATGTTCATCCAGGTTCCGCAAAAGATGCGATGGTCAACGCTGTACTTTTAGGCCAGCAATTCAATGCACTTTTACCACAAAATGAGGTGCCTGAACGTACAGAAGGTTATGAAGGTTTTTATCATTTAATGAAATTTGATGGTGATGTTGAGAAAGCAAAGCTTTACTATATTATTCGTGATCATGATAAACATGAGTTTGATTTACGTAAAAAACGTTTAGTAGAAATTAAAAATGATATCAATAGTCATTTTGAAGATGAACCCATTGAAGTTGAAATAAACGATCAGTATTACAATATGGGAGAAAAAATCAAGCCTATGCCACATGTTATAGATATTCCTAAACGTGTCTTTGACAAATTAGATATCCCAGCTAATACTGAACCAATCCGTGGTGGTACAGATGGTTCACAACTTTCATTTATGGGAATGCCAACCCCTAACATTTTTACTGGCTGTGATAATTTCCATGGTCCTTTCGAATATGCATCTATTGATGTCATGGAAAAAGCGGTTGACGTTATAGTTGGTATCGCCCAAGAAGTAGTAGTAACTTATCAAAATAATAAGTAATATTAGTACCATATAGAGCGCTAGCTCAGGTAATCCTTAATATTGCCGCTCAATTTATTGCGTTATTAAGGCTTATGCTTGAGCTAGCTTATGTAATCACTTTTTACTTGCCAGGGTGGAACGACGAAATCTTTTTAATATAATCAGATTTCTGTTCCATCCTCTTTTTTAAATTTATGTTTTATCATTTTGGTTATGCATACATTTCTAGTCCACGTTCCCATACCTTTTGCAATGTTATGCTTGCTTAAACCTACAATGCCATCAGGTGTCATCGTTATAATGGTGCTATTTTTCATCATCTCCAAACGCTATTAAAAAAACCGTCAATTTCTATTGTAAATCTACAGAAATTGGCGGTTTTACTTGGTACAAGTTGTTCAGGACAATTTTGCCGATGTTAAATTAGTAATTTTATCGTTCTAGCACATCTATAGACAACGATGCATACTTGTTTTATTGATTAACATCAAATTGTGTTTTCAATAACTTAATCGCTTGAACCGTATAATGTCTAATTTGAATGCCCATTTTAAAATCTGTAAAGGATTGCGGCATTTCGATAAATGTATTAAACATTGCTGTTACACCCATCGATTCAAACAAATCAAATTTATCATCAGTAGCACAAATGGCAATCGACGGTTTATTATATTTTGTAGCTAACTCAGCTAAGCGAACGGTCGTCGTTTCTAAAATTTGATCTTGTTCGTTCACACCTTCACCAAATATTATTAAATCTGCTTGTTGAATTAATGATTCTAAATGTGTAATCTGATCCACTAGTTCATTACTTGTCATAATCTCAGCATCATATAAGCCGTTTAACACTGCAGCTATACCTCCACCAGCGCCACCTCTTTGAATAGGTCCTAGTGCGATTTTCAATTCAGCTTTAAACATCTCACTTAAATACCAAATTAAATTATCTACCTCAGCCGCTTCTTGATGCGAAATTTGGTAATTTTCATATGTTTGCATAATTTCACTATTTTTACCATATAATTTACTATCAAAATCTGACATAAGTTGAATTCTCATATCTTTCAATTTTGGATTAACTTGAGAAACATCTATACGTCTAATATATTTTAGTACACGACTGCCTTGCGTAACATCGATTTCTTGCGCTTCGTCATCATAAAATTTAGCTCCGAGTGCTTGAAGCATGCCAGCACCACCGTCAAAACTACCAATAGCACCTAACGAAATAATTAAATGTTCAGCACCATTTTCTATTGCATCAAGTATAATTTCACCTAAACCATAACTTGTTCTTTCTATAATTGGTCGTTGTCCTTTTAAAAATAGATTGCCTTCAATAATTGTCATGCCATTATCTGTAATACCATAAACTGCTTCTACTTCATTCATATCTGCATCATGGGCAACCACTCTGTATTTGGTACCTGATTGCCATAAAAAGACAGAATCCATCAATTCATGCCGACCATTAAACAACGGTACTTGTACGATATCCGCTTTCTCTATTTGGCTAGCAACCGCTTCTTCTACATACCGATTGGCTTGATAGCTAGATATAATACCATTAAATTCATCCATCGCTACTAATACTTTCATTTTGTCACCTCTAATATTCATATTACCTTACATTTTTCATAGCTTTATTTTTAAATTGACTCGAATACCACGCCTGATAAAATGATCAATATTCAATTACCGTGGATTTATGACTAATTCAACTTTATATTATACATGCCAAAACACAATTTTTCACATTATAAGAAACGCTTGCTAAACCTTTTAATATAACTTAAAGCTTAACAAGCGTTTCTTTTTTAAATATTTATTTTTTTACTCTTCAGCGCCTGCCAAAGATTTCACATTAATATGATCGTGACTTGCATTCCAAATCGCTTGTCCCTTCACAAAATAAAATGCTTGTGGCGATTCATGTTTTACATTCGTTTTTTCTTCTATATAATCTGATAAAGCTCTTTCTTGTTGTACGATTAAATAATAACCATCCATATCTCTTTCATATAAAAATTTGTTAAATTGATCAATAGCATTGGCTGAAATAGGACATGTTTCACTATGTTTCAGCACAAATACATATTTATTTTCTTCTAAAACTTGCTCAAACTGGTCAATCGAACTCAGCTTTATAGCCATTCTATTCACCTCTAAAAATATTTAACACACCACATTGTATCTAAAAGTGTGAAATTCCAATGATATTCACATATCATTGTTTCCAATTATACACAATTACCTTTTTATTGTTAACAGTTTATTACAAATCTCATAACTTAACTGGATAATTTATTATTGATATTTACCTTTTATTTCGGCATACTTTTTATTAAAATCCTTATCATATTGTTTTAAATCTTTACTTTCTTTCGGTAATTGATTAATGTCTATTTTAGCTATTGCTTCACCAATTTCAATTGTCTCTTCTCTTGTTTCATAGTAATTTTGTAAGCTGTAGTACATCTCAATCGTATTTTTACGCGCATCATTCACATAACCATCTGTAATTTCTGCCTTATTTAAGTCTTTAATTTGTTTTTTTATTAATGGCATAATTTGATTTTCAATGGCTTGTTGCTCTGATTTAGCACTTCTAGCATTCGATTCTTTTTCCGCTGTATTTTTTAAATCTTTATTATTTTGTTCTAACTTCTCTTTAAAGCCTTTAACACTTTCACCTGCATTATTAGCTTTTTTCATATTTTCTTCTACTTGTGATCTATTCTTTTCGAAAAGTTTTGTATAATCTAAAATATCTTCATTTGCTTTAACTGACTGATTGTATAAATCAACAAATGTTTTAAGTTCATCAATCGCAGCTTTTTTCTTTTTGATTGATGTTAAATATTTAGATTTTAATTCCTTGGTTTCTTCGGACTGTGCTGGCAGATTTTTTGTAGCTTTCTCATATGCTTCAAATTTAGGTATTAACTTGCTATTCAAATTGTTTTGCAATTGATTAAATTCTTTTTTGTTTTTATCAGTCATATCTGTTTTACTTAAATCATTAATGTTTTCTAAATCAATAGAATCCATTTCTTTATTGAACGCCTTTTCTTTTTGCTTTACATCATTTAAAGTGCTATCAAAATCTTTAAATTCGTTGGCACCTTCATGTCCGCAAGCAACAATTACGACAGCAAAACAAACTAATAAAACAAAGCACATTAATTTTTTCATTTCTGCACTCCTTATCATTACGTATTATACAGAAACTTATTTAACTTGAAAATAATATATGATATATTATTCCAGAATTTATAGTTTAACAATTTATTTTGATCATTTAAAGGAGTGATTTAATTCAATGTATTCGGATGTTCAACCTTTTATCAAAGAAGATGTTCAGCAAACTTTTATTAAACAATATAAGATGCTACGTCATAAATTATTGACCCTTTTAGATACACCAGTAAAAACAACACATCATATTGGAGGGACTAGCCACTTCAACTACCCTACTGAACCTATTTTAGATGTATTAGTAGGGGTAGATGATTTACATGATATCACTGCTTTAGATGAAAAAAGACTAAATTATCAAGGTTTTTATAGACTTCATCATCCATATCACAAAAAAGTAGTTATGGCTCAATTTAATAATCTCATTGATTTAAAACAAATTGCTCGATTACATATTGTTCAAATAGACTCACAACTTTATAATGATTATCTGAAGACAAATTATTATTTAACAATCAATGCATCTTCAGCAACTCACTTCGGAAAACAAAAGTACAATTTAGCAACTGATACAGCGCCAATTCGTGAATACGAAAATCAGAAACAATTACTTTTTAAACAACTACTCCGTGAAATTAATAAAGATTTATCGAACACACATCACTAACGTTTAAACATTAAAAGAATAAATAAACTGAATCGTTTTCAATAAAGCGATATACTGTTTAGCAAACAAGTTAAATCATTGGTATAATATATAAATGAATTCAACAGGAAAGGATGTTCTATAATTGCATAAAGATGACATCTTAAAAGAATTAGAAGCAATAGTTCCAAAAAATATTATAAAAGTTGACGAACCACTAAAACGCTATACATACACTGAAACGGGAGGTCAAGCAGATTATTACTTATCTCCAACGCAAAATGAGCATGTACAAGCTATCGTCCATTTTGCTTACACAAACGATATCCCCGTCACGTATTTAGGGAATGGTTCAAACATTATTATCCGAGAAGGTGGAATTAGAGGCATTGTCATCAGTTTACTCCAGTTAGATTATATTGATGTTTCAGATGATGCAATCATCTCAGGAAGTGGTGCTGCAATTATTGATGTATCACGTACTGCACGAGACAATGCACTAACTGGATTGGAGTTTGCCTGTGGTATCCCAGGGTCAATTGGCGGTGCTGTATTTATGAATGCGGGGGCTTATGGTGGTGAAGTCAAAGATTGTATCGATTATGCCCTATGCGTTAATGAAAAAGGAGACTTAATCACACTAACAAACAAAGAGCTTGAGTTAGATTATCGTAATAGTATCGTTCAAAAAGAACACTTAGTTGTATTAGAAGCTGCATTTACATTAACGCCTGGCAATCTACAAGATATCCAAGAGAAAATGGATGATTTGACTGAAAGAAGGGAAACAAAACAGCCACTAGAATATCCATCTTGTGGCAGCGTCTTTCAACGACCACCAGGACATTTTGCTGGTAAATTAATACAAGATTCAAATCTACAAGGCTATCGCATAGGTGGCGTAGAAGTATCAAAGAAACATGCAGGTTTTATGGTAAACGTAGATAAAGGTACTGCAACTGATTACGAAGATTTAATACATCACGTACAAAAAACAGTTAAAGCTAAATTTGATGTTGAACTTCATCCAGAAGTTAGAATCATCGGTGAGCATCCTATTGAACGTTAGGAGTGTTATAAGATGCCAAAAATATATGGTGCAACTGTAGATAGCGAGACACGTTGTACACACTACCATACACCGTTAGATGTAATAGCAATTAAATTCAAATGCTGTAATAAATATTATCCATGTTATAAATGTCATAATGAAGACACCTCTCACCCAATACAGAGATGGGAAACTGAAGAGTTTAATACAAAAGCTATTTTATGTGGTGTATGTAAACATGAAATGACAATCAATGCATATATGTTGATTGAAGCTTGTCCAAACTGTGATGCCCATTTTAATAATCGCTGTAAATATCATTACAGCACGTACTTTTCTATATAATTGGCGTTTAACAATAAGAGCGAGACAGAAATTTATTTTTCTAATTTCTGTCTCGCTCTTTGATATATTCAAATATCGTAAATCCATCCTAAACATGGTAAAGGCAAATTCTCTTAAACACTATCTTCTTATTGAATGTTTATTTTGTCCTTTACAAATTGTACAAACGCTTCTGCATCACCTTTTTGTATATCTTTCATCGGCATTGGTCCAATATTAAATGTGAAATGAATGCGACCGTCTTCGTATGTAATTTTCTCTACTTCATCATAACCTATACTTCTATAATAGAATTCCCCATTCATATCTACATTTAAAATAATGCGTTCGTTTGTAGCAATAAACGCACCTTCAAATTCTGTAGAACCTTGTACAGAATACTCTATCGTACCCAATACACTAGGTCCTTTCTTTTCTGTTGGAAATAAATCATTTGGGTTCACATTATCTAAAATCATTTTTATGTCACCTTCTTTTACTATTTTTATTCATTATACAAGTTTTTAAATCAATTTATTACTTAAGTGCTCAATGTCATTTTAGTACTGAGCCAAGCGAAAAGCAATTGAGATTAATCAAGCGCATTCCTGTCACATTTAATAACTATTGGTAAGCAAGACTATACCATATTAAAAAAGCAGTGAATTCACGTTTAAAGTGATTTTCACTGCTTTTAGTATACGTTATTAAGACAATCCCCACTTATGACTATTACTATTTTTTATCTATTGCTTTCTCAACTTCTTCAATTTGTTTAATTGCAGTTGTTGTTGAACCACTTGAGAAGTACCAAAGTTTTGGATCCAATTCATATACTTTATTATGTTTAATCGCATCAACATCTTTGATGACATCATTGCTCAATGCTTTTTTAGCAGTAGATTTACCTGCTACAGCTTGTCCGCGGTCCATCGCAAAAATAATACCAGGATTTTTTTCTGCAACATATTCATTTGTAACATTTTGTCCATGATTACTTTCTTTAATTTCTTTATCTGCTGGTGTAAAGCCCATTGTATTAAATATCATAGAACCAAAACGTTCACCTGGACCAAATGTTGATAATTCACCTTCATTTACTAATAAATATAACGCTTTTTGATCTTTTAAATCTTTTGTTTTTTCTTTTATACCTGCGATTTTATCGTCTAATTTTTTATTAAGAGACTTAACTTCATCTTCTTTTTGATAAATTTTACCTATTTTTTCAGCGTTGGCTTTAAGCGACTTAACTTCATCTTTATTATCTACGCCTATGTAAACAACTTTAGCATCTGGTGCTGCTTTTTTAAATTCATCCAAGTTTTTTTGGTTAGCTGTACGTCCAGATATGAATATTACCTCAGGTTTTGCTTCTGCAACTTTGTCAAAATTCACTTCTTTCAAACTACCAGTATTTAAATATTTATCACTTTTAAATTCACTTAAGAAATCTGGTAATGATTTAGCATCTTCACCTTTAGGAAGTGCTTTAACTTTATCTTCAAGCCCTAACTCTTTTAATGTATCTAATGCACCATAATCAAAGACAACTGCATTTTTAGAATTTACTGGAACATCAACTGATTCTTTTACAGATTTTGCGTCACTGCCATCACGCTTTTCGCCATTAGCTTTATAATTATTTTCTATCTTAACTGTTTTATTTGATTCATTATTATCTGATTTTGTGTCAGATGACTTTTTGTCGTCTGAACCTCCATTATTACATGCTACTAATAAAAACATTAAACCTATAACCATAAATAAAGCAAATTTCTTCATATGTTTAATCCTCCTGGAATAATAAAGTTAATCACCATTTCAATATGCCTTTTAAAATGAACAACGTTGCAGTTGCATCACTCCCTTCATTAACAACCATTTCATTTTAGACTGATTGTAATATCGATAGTTCATACTCTGCTGTTTCTTCATCAAAATATACACAAATACGTTGTCCGCGAATGTCTTCAATTTTAACGTCCATATCATATAGTGTCTTAAGCGTATCTTCTTGTATAACTTCATCTTTAGTACTTGCTTTGACCATTTCTCCATCTTTCAATGCAATGATGTCATCTGAATAGCACGAAGCAAAATTAATATCATGTATGACAACAACAATAGTTTTATTGAGTGATTTAGCAAGTTGACGTAATGTTTTCATAATTTGAACTGAATGTTTCATGTCTAAATTATTTAATGGTTCATCAAGCAAAATATACTCTGTGTCCTGTGCTATCGTCATAGCTACATATGCACGTTGTCGTTGACCACCTGACAATGTTTTTAAGTAACGGTGTCTAATTTCTTTAAGATTCAATAACTCAAGGGCATACTCAACTTGCGCTCGATCCGCCTCATTTAAGCGTCCTTTCGAATATGGAAATCTTCCAAAATTAACAAGTTGCTCCACAGTAATATTTAACTCAGTATGATTGGCCTGTTTCAAAATAGATAATTTTTTAGATAACTCATTACTTTTATATTCAGATATAGCTTTCCCCTCAATCTCAATAGTTCCTTTATCGAAATCAATCAAGCGTGTGATTGCTGATAATAAGGTACTCTTACCAGCGCCGTTTGGACCTATCATTGAAGTTAAACGCCCTTTACTGATTTCTACATTAATGTCATTTAAAATCGTTTTATCTTGAATCGTTTTAGTCAATCCTTGAACACGTATCAATTCGCATGTCTCCTTTTAATTAATAGATAGATAAAGTACGTTCCACCTACTAAGTCTATAATGATACTCACTTGCGTCGTCGCTTCAAATAAATTTTCCACTACACACTGTGCAATAAATAAACTCAACCAACTTAAACAAATCGTTGCCGGTAATATATATTTATGTTCATAGGTTTTCATCAATTCGTGTGCTAGATTAACTGTTAACAATCCTAAAAATGTAATTGGACCTACCAATGAAGTAGAGATGGATACTAATATCGCAACAAGTATAAGTAATAATCTTGTAATCATTTTATAAGACAAACCTAAATTAATTGCTTGGTCTTTGCCTAATAAAAGTACATCTAAATATGGTATCGCAATCACTGTAATAAGGATTAATATCATTAATATAACTCCGCACAGCATCACCAATTTACTATTGGAAGCATCAAAATTGGCAAACATTGAACTCTGAACTGCCAAAAAGTCTTCAGGATTAATAATCAGTTCTAAAAATCCAGTGATACTTCTGAAGAAAGTGCCTAAAATAACTCCTATGAGTAAAATAAAGTATATTGACACATCACCAATTCTAAAGATGCCTTGAAATAGTAATAATGAAAATACAACCATTACTAACAGTGAAGTAGCAAAACTTAAATATATATTAGTAACAAATGCAGACTGTACACCAAACACAAATACTAGCAATACTTTCACAAACATATATACAGCATCAAGCCCCATAATCGACGGTGTTAACAAACGATTCGTTGTAATTGCCTGAAAAATGACTACTGAAGCTGCAATTGCTCCACCTACCAATAGCATAAGTACTAATTTTCTAAAACGGCTGATAAACTGGTATCTAAAAATTTCGAAATCAATACCGATGAAAAGATAAATTAAAGCAACACATAAAGTGATAGCGATTAATATCATTAACTTTGATTTAGCACTAATCTGCATAATTATGTCTTCCTTTCATCAATAAGATTAAGAAAATAATCGTGCCAAAAACACCAATTGTTAAACCAATATTTATTTCATATGGATAGACAATAATCCTACCAATTATGTCAGAAAACATAACAAATACTGCCCCTAACATTGCTGTATGAGGCAATGCTTGTTTTAAATGATCACCTCTAAAAATTGACACAATATTCGGAACAATGAGGCCTAAAAATGGTAATGTCCCCACTGTAACAACTACAAGCGCTGTTATAGTCGCAGTGATAAATAAACCAATATTTATTATTTTTTCATAGTTAACGCCTAAGTTATTACTAAAATCTTTCCCCATCCCTGCAATCGTGAAATGATTAGCAAATATATATGTAAGTATTAATAAAGGAATGCTTAAGTATAATATTTCATATCTACCACTTGTAATGATAGCAAAATTTCCGTTAAGCCAGTTGCCTACACTTTGTACAGTATTCGTTCTTAGAGCAAGAAATGTCGCTAAGCTAGACACAATACCACCAAGCATAATACCTAAAAGTGGAATAAAAATAACATCTGTGAATCGTATGTACTGTACTAATTTAACAAATAAGAATGTGCCACCGATGCTTAATATTACTGCAAATATTAATTTAATAATAATATTCTCTTGTGGAAAAAATATCATTGATATTAAAATACCTAACTTGGCCCATTCCATTGTCCCTGCTGTCGTTGGACTCACAAATTTATTTTGCATCATCTGCTGCATAATAAGTCCAGAAAGCGCTAAAGTACTGCCAGATATTAAGATACTTATAGTTCTGGGGATCCTACTAGACACGATGATATTTACTTGTTCATGCGTTAAATGAAAAATATCAGTAATCGATACTTTACTAACGCCTATAAATAAAGAAAGGATAGTTAAAAAGAATAAAATAATAGCTAAGACAACGCCATTTAGTAAAAATTTCATAGTGAGTAATTAATCCTTTCATAAACGCTATATCGTATTGAATGTGATAATCATTATCAATACCTATAAATTAAATTTTATCATCTTTGCAAGTAAATTCAATAGCAATAATAGAGATTATCAAAACAATTCTCCATTTATGTCAAAAATAACTAAATTAGAAACTAAGACATTTAATCAAGTACTTTCATTTTATACTCAAGTATTTATAGAAATTTTTGTCGTTTCACTTGAATCACTCATTTAACTATTACGTAAGACAAAATTAGTGTTCGAATTAATTGTATTGGCATAAAATTTGTAAATTGTAGTACATCGAACGAAACTTATACAAATTAAAAAAACGTCAATTTCTATATAATTTCAATAGAAACTGACGTTTATTGGTGATTAAAAATTGCTTATATTTCAGACATCTGCAATCACTAAATTTTATATTATTATGATAGTTGAAATGGTGGCAATTTAGTCTTCAAAAATAAAATCTTCATCTTGTAATGCTTCAACGTTTAGCGCTAATGTATAACCATCACCTTTAACAGAGAAGAAATCATGGTTTTTTGTAGATGTATCTAGCGCATTTTCGATAATTGGATTAAATTCTCTCTCTTCAAAGTACGGATCAAATCCAAGGTTTGATAATGCTTTGTTACCATTATATCTTACATAGTTAAGCACATCTTCAGTTAAACCGATGTCATCATATAAAGATTGTGTATAAGAAACTTCGTTTTTATATAATTCATCTAATAGTTTATACATTTCTTGATCTGCTTGTTGTTTTTCACTTTCAGACAATTCATTTCGTAAACTTTGCGCATCCATCCCAGTAAACACACCATGAATAGATTCATCTAATAAAATTTTACGAATGATTTCTCCTGAGGTTGTCATTTTACCTTGCCCAGCTAAATATAATGGGTAATAGAAACCAGAATAGAATAAAAATGTTTCTAGAAAAACACTTGATACACGTGCGATATATTGATCATAAATCGATGCTTCTTTACCCCATAATTTATGATAGTTATTTACAATTTTATCCGATTTAAATTTCAAATGTGGCTCTTCTAGGACCCATTTATCTAATAAGTAGTTTGTTTCGCTAGATGGTAATAAAGTTGTAAAGATGTGAGAATAACTTTTAGCATGAATTTGTTCCATCATCGCCATAAAAGAATAAACCGCTTTTTTACGTAAATCTGTAGTATGTAACATGATTAATGGCATGCCATCATCTGCTTGGTGTGTATCCAGACCAGTTAAACCTGCTAATGCTTTTTTAAATGCATTTTTTTCTTCATCGGATAATGTTTTCCAACTTGCAATATCTTTTGAAACTTTAAATTCAGTTTCTACCCACATTTGCGAAATATTTTGTCGCCAAAACATATTTGTCATATCTTCTTGAGTATTCCAATTGACTGCTTTCATTTAGATAATTCCCCTATCTAGTAAATATTTATTTGAATTATAAAACACAGAAAGTGGGACAGAAATCTAAATATATCTTTAGATTTTCTATCCCTCTGCATAAGTGACTCTATTTCTATAATGTTGATACACTTTAATTTAAATCATGTTCACTTAATGCATTACCTTTTTGTTTTTAAAACATATGCGATATTTCAAGATTCATATTTCCTTGTTCATTAAATTAGATAGCCTCGTTTTATATTGCACAACTCGTACATTCTTCAACACTTAATAATTTATTTCTAGTGTAATATAAAGATTTCAACCCTTTATGATGTGCATAAACATATAATCTAGATAATTCACGTGTTGATATCTCTGAGTTTACATAAAGAATTGTAGAAATACCTTGATCCACATGTGTTTGGATCGTAGCAATTAAATCGATTAATTTCATTTGATCAGTATTGAATGCAGATTTGTAATACCACATTGTTTCTGGTGATAAGAATGGCATTGGATAAAACGTTTCTGCATTACCGTAAGTACGACGCTCAATTTGGTCAACTATCGGCATAACTGAACTTGTCGCATTTTGAACATAAGAAATGCTTTGTGTTGGTGCAATCGCTAAACGATATGCGTGGAATAAGCCGTGAGTTTCAACTTCTTTTTGTAATGCTTTCCAATCTTCCGGTGTAGGAATTTCTAAACCTTCAAATAATTTACGTACTTTTTCATATTTTGGTGCAAACGTTTGCGAAGTGTAAAACTCAAAATATTTCCCATTCGCATAATCTGATTTATCAAAGTCTTTAAATGTTTCTTGTCTATCTTTTGCAATTTCCATAGATCTTTCAATTGAATAATAGTTCATCATCATGAAGAATATGTTAGCAAAATCTTTTGCTTCTTCAGATTCATAACCAATTTTATTTTTAGCTAGATAACCATGTAGATTCATAACGCCTAATCCAACTGAATGTAATTCACTATTAGCTTTTCTAACACCTGGCGCATTTTGTATATTTGCTTCATCACTGACCACTGTCAATGCATCCATGCCTGTGTGCACTGAATCTTTAAATTTTCCAGATTCCATAACATTAACAATATTTAAAGATCCTAAGTTACAAGATATATCACGTTTTATTTCGTCTTCGATACCATAATCGTTAATAATAGACGTTTCTTGTAATTGGAAGATTTCTGTACATAAGTTACTCATTTTAATTTGACCAATATTAGAGTTAGGATGTACTTTATTCGCATTATCTTTAAACATTAGATAAGGATAACCAGATTGCAGTTGTGTTTGTGCAATCATATTTAGCATTTCACGAGCGTCTTTTTTCTTTTTATCAACATTTGGATTGGCTACTAAACTTTCGTAGTATTCATCTAAATTAATGTCATCTAACGTTACACCATATTCATTATAAACTGTATGTGGTGCGAACATATAAAAGTCTTTACCTTCTTTTGCCAGTTCAAAGAATTTTGAAGGTACAATTAAACCAGTAGAAATAGTTGATAATCGCAAATCTTCATCCGCGTTAACTTTTTTAGTATCTAAAAATTCTTCTACATCATAATGGAAAATATTTAAGTACACTGCACCAGCCCCAGGACGTTGTCCTAATTGGTCAGCATAGCTAAATCCACCTTCAAGGGATTTAGCAACAGGTAATACACCTTTTGCCACGCCTTTAATACCTTTAATCGCTTCTCCTCTAGCACGCAATTTAGATAAGTTGATAGCAACACCGCCACCAATTTTACTTAACTGTTTCGCTGTAGAATCTATAAAATTGATTGAATTTAAACTGTCGTCTACTTCAAGTAAGAAACATGATACAAGCTCACCACGACGCGCACGCCCAGCATTTAAAAACGTTGGCGTTGCTGGTTGGTAACGTTGTTCAATCATAGCTGAGATAAGTTGTCTAGCTGTCGGTTTATGACCATTTGCTAGATATAGTGCAACAATCACAACATGTTGCTTATAATCTTCTAAGAACTGTGTTTTATCGTTTGTCTTCAACGCATAGTCTTTAAAGAATTTACTTGCTGACATATAACTGGCAAAACGAAAGTCAATACTTTTAGCATAATCTGTAATTTCTTGTAAATCCGCTTCTGAATATTTTTCAAAAACGTCAAAATAAAAATCGTTATCCACGAGATAATGTAAGCGTTCAATTTCAGTATCAAAATAGATTGTCTTATCTTGAATCTCTTCTAAATAAACTGCTAGCGCTTCTTGATCCTTTTCCAAATTAAAGAAACCATTATCTTTTCTTTTTGTAACCTCATTGTTTAATTCAATATGATTGTATTTCTTCTCGTCCATAATCTTCATTGAAATTTCCCACCTTATCTTTAAATTCATCTATATCATCTGCAGTGCCCTGTACTTCAAACTTCAATAATAATGGAACTTGGTAACGTTCCGAAATTGATCGTCCAGCTTTTGCGAAATTTTGTCCCCAATTACGGTTTCCGCTAGCTGCAACAGCTTTTAATAAATCATCATTTACTTCTAAAAACGCTTGAACTGGTTGGGGTACCTCACCAAATCCTATTGTCCCAGTGACCAAAACGAATGGCTCCTCAATTCTCTCTGAACAATTATTTTGCGTGATTTCCATAACATTTGTCAGTTCGGTTTTTTTTATAAATCTGCGCACATTGCCGGAAAACGAAAAATATACCACTTTCATTGGCTCACCTTCTTTCTAATAGAAATACGTAAGTTGGAAAATCAAAAATTGTAAGGCTTTCGAGGTGTTGCTTTTGAATGTATTAAATGATTGAAATAACCACTATATATAGTAACTTGTAATTCTATAAGTAGGTATGTAAAAACTCAATATTTAAGTATTAATGCCTTATTTGTCATTATTTAAAGCCTGAAACTGTGTGATTTTACTTAAAATTTGATTTATTATAAATAAATTGACCACGTATCAAAACACAATATATAGTGTTTCGTCCTGGCCATTAATACTATATTATGTGTTTCATTATACATAACTCATCGCCTTATTAAAAGTCTTTAATTTATGTCAAAACAATGAAAACAGTATGAAAATGGCACCAATTCAACCTTAAACTCAATTTTAAATTTTTAAAAAATATTTTTTCGACTTTTAGAGGCTCAATGCTTGCTTTTTTTAATTTCTTTTTAAAGCTTGATATATCTGGATTATCTAGCCATAGGCCTTATATATTGCGCTTCATATATTATATTTTAGAACTAATTGGTATAC
>NZ_PPRL01000140.1:10124-16044 GCF_002902235.1 Staphylococcus ureilyticus | reverse complement strand
GGGTTTAATAGGTTAAGGCTAAATGAATGAATATAATTATATGTATAATTTTAGAAGTAAAGATTTAAGCATGTGCTTTGAGAAGCATTAACTTTTTAATTACAAATTTATTTTTAACAATTTTTTGCGTTGTAATAAGAGATAAGTACGTTTGTCCAAAAAAGCATTCAGCATATTAATCTTGTTGAGATCTTAAAATATAAAAATAAAAAACCAAAAATATGATGATTGATGGTGGTAAACTTATAGATATTGTTTTTATAAATTCGTTACTAATCAAAAGTAATGTATTGAAATTAGAAGCGTTCATCATTTCATTCATTTTTGTTTCTGATGGTCTGGTTAAAATTGTGATAAATGTTATTATCAAGAAAAAAATAGTAGAATATTTTAGACTTTTTTTAAATCTCATAAAGCACCTCATTTTGATTTAGCATATCATGATTTTGAAATAACTATGACAAATGAATTATTTGTTCATATTATATAATAATAATTTATTTATGTCACAGTGTTGCTGAATTTTACTATAAAATTGTTGATTAAACGAGCTCACAAAAACGGTTTAAAAGTTCATGTGTTTACATTGAATAGTCAAGAAGAAGTAAAAGAAATGAAAAAAATGGGTGTTGACGGTGGTTTTAATAATAACCCATAGATAAAATAATAAATTCATCCCACCAATGATATATAGAAACATACTGTGTTTAGGTAGGAACTTGAATCCCTTAGAAGATTAAATTATTAATGAGAATACTAAAATTTAAATTTATATACTTATATACAGGGAAAAATTTTTACATAAATCGTTTATATGTATATCGTTTTGGCTATATTTAAGCATGTCTAAAATTGAAAGGTGTATTGAAATGGAAAAATTAAATCAAGTCATGCTATATGTAGATGATCAGTCAAAAGCTGTTGATTTTTGGAAAAATACCATGGGATTTGCAGTTTTATCAGAAGAAGCATTAGCGGAGGGATATAAAGCAGTAGAAATTGCTCCTAATAATGAAGTTGAAACATCTATCTCTATTATGGAAAAAGAATTTATAAAAAAATATAGCCCAGGCGTTAATCTGGGAACACCATCACTGATGTTTAAAGCTTCTAATTTTGATGAGCTTTATACAAAATTAAAAGACATGGGTTTAACTGGACATGATATTATTGAAATGTCAGGAACGCGTGTATTTAATTTTCAAGATGGACAAGGTAATTATTTTGCAGTAAGTGAATAGCATTTAGTGTTTCTTAAAATAAATAGCTGTGATCAAAAGGACTGAAATCAAGGCGATGAAATTCGTTGGTTTCAGTCTTTTTTAGTAATTGTAAGCATATTTATTATACCTTATAGGGGTATGTGTTATAATCGTTTATGTTAAGAGAATAACGATACACTTTGTAAGGAGGATATAATATGACAAGTTCCAATAATCATGAAGCACATGATAGTCATGAGCATCAGATGCACGAAGGACATCATACACATCATCATGAAGAACATGAAATGCATGAACACCATGGACATCATCATGGTAATTTTAAGCGTAAATTTTTTATATCATTATTATTTGCCATACCAATCATCATTTTATCACCAATGATGGGAATAAAATTACCGTTTCAGTTCTCATTTAATGGTTCTGATTGGATTGTATTAGTACTTGCCACAGTTTTGTTTTTCTATGGTGGCAAACCTTTTTTAACTGGTGCAAAAGATGAACTTGCGTCTAAAAAGCCTGGTATGATGACACTTGTTGCGCTAGGTATTTCTGTAGCATATGTTTATAGTTTATATGCATTTTATATGAATCATTTTAGCAATGTATCAGGACATGTAATGGACTTTTTCTGGGAATTAGCAACATTAATATTAATTATGCTATTAGGACATTGGATTGAAATGAATGCAGTTGGTAATGCAGGAAATGCTTTAAAGAAAATGGCAGAACTTCTACCTAACAAAGCAATAAGAATCATAGATTCAGAACAAAAAGAAGAAGTTTCTATTTCAGAAATCGAAGTGGATGATATCGTAGAAGTGAAAGCTGGAGAAAGCATACCGGCAGATGGTGTGATTATTCAAGGTAGTACTTCTGTAGATGAATCATTAGTCACAGGAGAATCTAAGCAAGTGGTTAAAAATGTACAAGATGAAGTGATTGGTGGTTCAATAAATGGTTCAGGTACGGTAAATGTCAAAGTAACTGCTACAGGTGAAAATGGCTATTTATCCCAAGTGATGGGGTTAGTCAATCAAGCACAAAATGACAAATCAGACGCTGAATTATTATCAGATAAAGTAGCAGGCTATCTATTTTATTTTGCAGTGAGTATTGGTTTAATATCATTTATCGTGTGGATGATTATCCATAATAATTTAGATTTTGCTTTGGAACGATTAGTGACAGTATTGGTTATTGCTTGTCCGCATGCATTGGGATTAGCAATACCACTTGTTACAGCACGTTCTACTTCTATTGGTGCACATCATGGCTTAATCATAAAAAATAGATCTTCTGTTGAATTAGCTCAGCATATTGACTATATTATGATGGACAAAACAGGGACTTTAACTGAAGGTGATTTTTCAGTTAATCATTATGAAAGCTATACACCTCAAAGTGATAATGAAGCAATCTTATCTTTATTTGCTTCATTGGAAAGTAATTCTAACCATCCACTTGCTTTAGGCATCGTGACGTTTGCAAAAAATAAAGGTATCACAATCAAAAATCCTCAAGAAGTAACAAATATACCAGGTGTTGGTTTACAAGGTATAATAGAAAATCAAAAATATAAAATTACCAATGTAAGTTATTTAGAAAAAAATAATTTGAAATATGATATAGAACAGTTTGAAAAACTTGCTAAACAAGGTAATTCAGTTAGCTTTTTAATTCATAATGAAGCAGTCATAGGAGTGATTGCACAAGGTGATAAAATTAAAGAAAGTTCTAGAAAAATGGTTTCCGATTTATTATCAAGAAATATTACACCAGTGATGTTAACAGGTGATAATAATGAAGTGGCAAATACGGTCGCTAAAGAACTAGGTATTAATGATGTTCATGCTCAACTATTACCTGAAGATAAAGAAAAGATTATTCAAGACTATCAAGCTGAGGGACATAAAGTAATGATGGTTGGTGATGGAATCAATGATGCACCTAGTTTAATTCGAGCGGATATAGGTATGGCTATTGGTGCAGGTACGGATGTTGCTGTTGAATCAGGAGATGTGATCCTTGTTAAAAGTGCACCATCAGACATTATTCATTTCCTTACACTTTCTAAAAATACTATGAGAAAAATGGTTCAAAACTTATGGTGGGGCGCTGGATATAACATTATTGCTGTACCGCTCGCAGCTGGCGTTTTAGCATTTATTGGCTTAATCTTATCACCTGCTATCGGAGCAATTTTGATGTCTTTAAGTACGGTTATTGTTGCCATTAATGCGATGACATTGAAATTGAAATAGGACTATAAAAATTTTGAATAAATGTGTGAATATAGTGACTTTGATAAAGTGGAACGACACTATCTTTTTAAAGGTAACGTGTTTGTTCCACTTTTTTTTAATTCGTAAACGAAAAATGAATTATGCTAAACTAGTGTTAATTTAAAGAGAGGGGGATGACATGTCGTTAACACTAGAACCAATGACGCAACGAACTTTTGATAAAGTTTATGAAAAGAGCATACATGAATATGCACATGAACATATAAAAAGCGGTATTTGGGAAACAGAAGGAGCTATTGAAAGGGCACGTTCAGATTTTGAAAAATTACTGCCCCACGGATTAGCTACTGATAATCAATATTTATTTACTGTTGTTTATTTGAATGAAACGATTGGATATTGCTGGCTGCATTTTGCGGAAAATAAAAAGATAAATAAGTGTTTTATTTATGATGTACATATTTTTGACAATTATAGAGGGAAAGGATTAGGTGAGAAAACTATGCTTTGTATCGAAGATTATTGTGAAAAAAATAATATACATCGTATCGGTTTACATGTGTTCGGTCATAATAGGCGGGCAGTGTCCTTGTATCATAAGTTAGGGTTTCAAACTACTAATTATAGAATGGAAAAAGTGATAGAGAATGATGATTAACATAAAACATTAATTTAAAAATAAGAGAATAATCTTGCAACTGGAATTTAAAAATTGGTAATCAAAGAAAATGAAAACCGTAGTATTTTAGAATGTATTAATGATTGATTGATTTTTAATAGAATGGTGATTGACTGTATCCATAGGGGAAACGTGAACTTGAATTGATTCTCAAAATTGATTCTCAAAGTTTGCCAAAAGGGTTAATCGTTCAACAGCATATCATTTTTTATAAAACAGAAGAAACGTCAATTTCTATTTCATCTCAATAGAAATTGACCTTTATGTACTCATTAAAAGTTATAAAAGATTAAAATTTTATCAATAGCTCTGATATACGAATGACCAGTATTAGCATATTTAGGACCAGCCAATTAATTGCGCAATTACCAATGTAGCAATAGAAATAAGTCCCCATATAATAAATAGTGGAAAGAAAAACTTGATCCACTTGGTATAAGACACGCCACCAATAGCTAATGCAGCCATGAAATAACCGCTTGTGGGGTAGAATACATGTGTGAAACCATCGCCTAATTGGAAAGCCAAAACGGCTGTTTGGCGAGTAATACCTAGCATATCGGCTAAAGGTGCCATGATAGGCATAGTGACAAGTGCTTGACCACTCCCCGATGAGATGATGAAGTTAATTAATACCTGGACGATATACATACCAATGACTGCGACAGTCGGTGCGGCCCCCTCAATAACAGAACCTAATCCATAGACAATACTATCCATAATTTTACCATCTTCAAGAACGACCACGATAGAACGGGCAAGCCCAACAATGATAGCGCCCATCAAAACATCCTTAAATCCGTCGTTAAATGATTCGCAAATTTCACGTGTAGTCAACCCGGTAACTAATCCAACGACAATGCCCATAATGATAAATAAGCCGGACATTTCAACCATAAACCAACCTTGTGTAGTCACGCCATAAACAAGTATGACGAAAAAGGTTAATACTATAGCAATACCGATTTTTTGACGTTGAGTGGCAACCAATGGTTTGTGCTTCGTAATATCTTTATATGTCTGTCTTTTTTCTGTGTCTTCTTGATAAACTAAACTGATATTTGGATTTTGTTTTACTTTTTGAGCGTATCTCATTATAAATAATATTGTTACAAAGAGCACAATGATAAAGAGTGTGAGTCGTAAGCCAATACCAGAAAAAACAGGTACACCGGACAATTTTTGAGCCAATCCAGTGTTGATTGGATTTAATACACCAACTGTAAAACCGACTACAGTACCACATAACGCAATTGCAGTAGCCGTTATAGAATCATAGCCTAAGGCAATAATTAACGGAATGATAACTGGTATGTATACAAGCGAAAGTTCAGCTGTACCAATTAAAGTAGCAATAATTGCAAATACAGAGGTCAATACTGGAATGATAAAGATACTATGATTTAAAAATTTACGCGCGAGTTTATCAACACCAATTTCAATAATGCCAGTACGTCTTAATACCATAAACATACCACCAATAATAAGTGTGAAGAATACGATTTCACCTGCTGCTATGAGTCCTTTAGGAATAATGGATATAAAGTCTATTATATTGACTGGTGTAGCTTTTATGTAATGAAATGAATCTGCATCAACCATTTCTCTGCCTTCAGGTCCTTTAATTCGATTAAACTCTCCGGAAGGAATGAGGTAAGTGGAAATGGTAGCGATGGCACCAAATATAAATAATATGACATAAATATGAGGCATTTCGAACTTTTTTCTGTTTTTATTTGTTGTTTTCCCTTTGTTTTTTAAAAATTTCATTG
>NZ_PPRL01000140.1:6724-10100 GCF_002902235.1 Staphylococcus ureilyticus | reverse complement strand
TATCATTATTTTATATAAAATAGAATCTTAATATTCTGAAAAATTATTTTAAACTTAATTATAACAAAATTTTTATAAAAGAATTAAATAAATATGATTTTAGTTGAAGAATGTAGTATGAATTAATGAGAATAAAAAAATCTAGTAAATGAACTTTACAGATCATTTGCTAGACTTTGTTAGAAATATTGTATCTATTTGATAGTTAAAGACAGTTAAAAGAGCTGTCCTCTTAATAATTATAGGTATATATTACTTTGTTCGGTCAACATTAATACACAATATATTCAAATAACGATGAACATTTTGTGATGTTGTATCCTTTGGTAGAGCGTGGGAAAACGTATGTCCGTTATCCGTTTTAACAGTATAGATTATATCATAGTTACTAATTTTGAAATCAATAATTTTCATAAATATCCCCTTAACAATGGTCATTGTTTTAAAATTATGAAATTGCAAATGAAACTGTGAAATAGGTTGAAGTACAAAACTGACCATTTATATAATTGTACTATACATAAATCTTTTAAGTAATAAAAAGTATAACATATTTATGAAATTAACTTAAATAATACAAATAAAAAACACATTCAAATTTAAGAATATGTTTAATCATTAAGTAAATTTAATATTTCGTCGTACTTTTGTGCACTCAAGGTGCCTAAAGGACTTTGATTAATTTCAAATATTAAAAAATCATCATTTGAATTGAAAGCACTCTTTATATTTTCACAAATGGTATTTTGATCCAAGTCACTTTTTAATAACCACAGTCCTTTATAAATGTACAATGGTTTACCTACAAGATTTAACTTTGATGGTAACTTTTCATATCCATAAGAAATAGAATTTAAATTATAGGATAATATATATTTCGCCATTCATATCGCCCTCCAATATAATCATATCATTAACTAAGATTTAAAGGTTGAAAGAAGGTCGAGGTCAAACACCATTTACGAATTTATGGAATATTATAGGCTGATTAAGTTTGTTTTTAATTTGAAAGGGGGACTTTAATAGTATAAATAAATTTATTTTTAATACTATGAGGTGAAGTGAAAATGAATTATATAAAATATGTATTGTCCAAAGATAACACGAAACTTTATACAAAAATAAATGAAGTTGAAAAGGCTAAATCAAATATTATCATTGTCCATGGATTAGCTGAACATCTTGATCGTTATGATGAAATAACTAGTTATTTGAATGAAAATGAATTCAATGTTATTAGATATGATCAACGCGGACACGGCCGTTCGGAAGGAAAGCAGACATTTTATAGTAATAAGGATGAAATCGTAGAAGATTTATCTGCAGTGATTGATAAAGTTAAAGAAAATTATGAAGGTAAAATTTATTTAATTGGTCATAGTATGGGTGGATATACTGTAACTTTATTCGGTACACAACATCCGAATGAAGTAAGTGGCATCATAACATCAGGAGCTTTAACGAGATATAATAAAAAATTATTTGGTGAAGTAGACAAACAGATAGATATGAATAGTTATTTTGATAACGTGCTTAGTGAAGGACTATGCTCTGATCAAGAAGTTGTTGAAAAATATGCATTAGATGATTTAAACGCTAAACAAATTTCAATGGGGCTAGTATCAACACTCATTGAGGGAATAAAGTATTTAAAAGAAAATGCCTCTAAATTTATTGATTCTACATTAATATTACATGGTAAAGAGGATGGTTTGGTGAGTTATAAAGATTCACTACAATTATTTGATGAAATAGGTTCAGAACACAAATCAATTCATATATATGATGGTTTACAACATGAAATATTTAATGAATCTTCTTTTAATAAAAGTATTTTTAAAGAAATTGTTGATTGGTTGGATAATGAAATGCAGTAATCATAAGTTTTTAAAGTATATTTACAAATTTATAGTTTATTAAGTCCTCAAATATTTTAAAATGTTTGTTTCAGTAATTTGGAAGATTTATAATAAGAAAATAATTAATACAAAATAATAGAAGGAGACAAATATGTTTATTAAAACTTTGCATATGGAATACGAAGAAAGCTTTGAAGAATTTGATGGACGAGTGAACCAATTTTTACATGAAGTGGATGATAAACAACACTGGGAACTCGTATCAGTGACACCTTCTGTTACGAACACTGTGGAAGGCGTAGATTATTTTATTACAATTGTTTATAAAAAGTAATGAATAACACTACAAAAAAGAGCCTGAAAATGTTTCAGGCTCAAACAACATACAGACTCTGAACAGTTAGAAAATGGCTATTATTGCATGACTTTCATTAACAATAAACATACATTAACTATCTGTGACTTTGCATGTCGACTAGACGATTTAATAAATGATAGTTGTCTAGTTTATATATAAATAGTGATACATGATAACAATCTAATCAATAATTATATAAATTCAATATTCGTACTAAATTCATATAATTATTGATTAAATGTTTTTTGAGATACGTTGAAATAATCAGCTAGTATTTTAGTGTCATTCTCTGATGGTTCTCTATATCCATGTTCCCAATCCCAAATTTGACATATTCTGTAATTTTTCTCATAACTTTTGTTTAAATTAATCGCTAATTTAGACAAACTTAAATGCTTTTTTTCGCGTAATTCAGTTAAAGCTTCCAAAATTTAAACCTCCCATAATTAAATACATAAGACTTACATTAGTTATTTTAGTACAGATAAAAGGTATGTTCAAATTACTAATAATTTAGTATTCATTGGCATTGTCATTACTAACAACTTTAATATTTTTAATTTAACTATGAATCATTGGTTGAATATTTAAAGTGTCAGGGGACAAGAATTGGGTATAAAAAGAAGACATTAAAAATATTTATAAATAAAGGAGGAAATAAATTGAAAATAATTGCTACGAGTATTTTTGTAGATGATCAAGAAAAGGCAAAACAATTTTATACAGAAAAGCTTGGTTTTGAACTTGTACATGATATGGAGATTGGTGGCGGGTTTAAATGGTTAACTGTAAAAGAAAACAATTCTGACAACCCGGTAGAAATTGTTCTTGAACCTAATGAGAATCCTATAGCAAAAACATATCAAAACGATTTATTTAATGCAGGTATTCCTGTCACAATGTTTGGCGTTTCTAATTTAGAACAAACATATCAGTCACTGTCAGATCTAGATGTGAAATTCCATACAGTACCAAAAGAGGTTGAAGGAATTAAATTAGCAATCATTGATGACACTTGTGGTAATTTAATTCAATTGATTGAGCAATAATTATATATTTACGAATAGTTTCCGTAATTTTTTGTTAAGCACTAAATTTAATTTATGTTGATATAAATTAAACTTGGTGCTTGTTATTTATTACATCAAAGTATTTTATA
>NZ_PPRL01000140.1:0-6714 GCF_002902235.1 Staphylococcus ureilyticus | reverse complement strand
TCAATCATTGTTAAAAAAGCATTATATAATATATAAAGACTCAGTTATGATGCCTAACCAAGGAGTAAAATAACGATGATACTTACGATGTAACCCCTTTGTCCATCGTAAACATCATCGTTCAAAATTTGATTGTTTATTTTTTCATTTTATCAATATCCTCTGCAACTATTGTTAATAATTCTTCAGTTTCTGCATCGGTCAATTCGTCAGAACCTTTAATTCTAATAACAGAACCTTTATCGGTTTTAACATGGTAAATTGGTTCTTCGTCTTTATAAACTTTCCGTAATACTTTCATCTCATCACCTTTTTTCTATAAAACAATTCACTACAATATAAAATAATGCATAAATAGAAACATTACTTTTATAAGACGAATAAATTATTATTTTATAATTGAAATGATTAATACTTTAACTATAGGATAACTTTTTATTAAATTCTTTTCCACTGGTATGATTCAATTAATTTAATTAACTTGTTGAATCTTATTCAAAACAATGCATTTTTAACTGTTAATTATAATTCATGATAATTTTTTGGAAAAATTAGTTTTTTGTGTTTTTATTTTATAAAGAAGGGTATAACTAACCAAGCACAAAAAGTCCTCCAAACTTTAGTGTGGAATATATTTTCGAGATTGACGTCGCTTTTCGAAGCGGCGTTTTTGTTTTATACTGCATATAGTATAACTATTTATAAAAAGGGATGTATATTGTGAGATTATTGAGTATATTGTCATTTTTATGTAGCCTAGCGATAACGATTGTTGTTATATATGGCGTTATAATGATGGCTGGTGATTTAATGGGGCTAACAACGTTTAATAATCAATTATTAATTGTAGGTTTAGCATTTGTATTATTGAGTGGTTTGTTTGGAAAAAGTAAGCCAAGGCTATCAATGTTAGTGCTATTTATTGGATTTATCATTGTGCTTGTTAATTAATAAATAATAAAAGGAGTGAAAAGGAATCCATATTTTACTGATGGTTTCCTATTTTCACTCCTTTTTGTATGCATACATTTATTCAAAAATCACTAAGCTTTAAAAGATTCAACATTGCCTTGGAGTTTTTGATCCATGTCGTTAGCTATTTTTATTAGTAAAAGTTTGTTATCTTTTGAAGTTAATTCATTATCAACAGTAACTTTAATAATTAAGCCTAAATCCGTTTTAATGTGGAAAGTTGTACGGTTATTTTCAGATACGCTTCTTAAAATTTGCATCTTAATCACCCCGTTTTCAAATTAAAAAATTAGCGTTTGGCTAAAATGAGACAGAGTTCATGAGCTATTTAACGATAATAGTGTAAAATGTTAACTTTATATATTAGTTTAATATATTTAAGAGTAAATGAATAATAATTAGCCTCTGATAAATAGTAATATAATTATTTAATGTATTTAGGTATCATTTTGATGTAGATAAGTTCGCCTAATAATTCACATAATGTTTGCGTAATAATGACAGTAGTTGCAATGGTTACCCAATGGTTTGGTAAACCTAAAGCTAATGGTAAGACAACAAGTGCATTTCTTGTACTTGAACTAAAAGCTATCGTTCTTTTAGTTTCTTGTGTTACTTTAAATAATTTTCCACATAAAGTACCTATAAAAGGGGATACGATTAAAAAGCAAATATAAATAGGTATTACTGAAAAGACAATATTTAAGTTATAAATAATTTTATTTATTTGTGAACCTACAATTGAAAATAAAACCAGTGCCATGAAAATTTCGGGAAGCCAAGATGTTAACTTTAATATTTGATTTATGCTTTCAGATTTTTCACTGGTATATTGTAATAAAAGTGCTGATAATAAAGGGAAAATTATGAACATTAAAAATGACTTTAAGAATGGCAAAATATCTATTTGTGAAAAAATATCAATATTTAGAAACAACGTAAAATATAAAGGTAATAATAAAATTTGGCCTATAAACAGCAGTGGTGTAGCAAACAACATGAGTTGTTCATTTCCTTTTCCTAAAGCATTAAAAACGATTACGTAGTCAATACAAGGCGTTAGTAAAACAAGGTACAACCCTATGATGATAGGAACATTTGAAACATCAAACAATTGAATTAAACCAAAAACAAATAATGGTATAGCTATAAAATTTGATGTTAATAATGCCAAAATAGATTTTATATTAAGTAAGTTGTGTTTGATGTTAAAAAATGGAATTTGTGAAAACATACTAAACATAAGGATACACAAGCTAGCAGAAATAATAGTTTCTAATATATTAGTAAAAGCATTGGATATTAAGCCAACGATTATTCCACTAAAAAGTGCAATAAAATAAATATAAATTTGGTATTTTTCAATTTTGGATTTTATGTATTGCATAATAACCTCTCGTATATTAATTTTTTTCTTGGATTTGGTACATACACAGTCAGTGATACAGAATAGTTGAAACAAAAAAAGTGGAGAGAAATCATGTATGACATTTGATTTCTAGTCCCACTTCTTATATGAACAGTTAGTTTAGATTTTATTTTTTGTTTTTATCTTGAACGCTCACTTTATTTTCGATTTTATCATCGTTTGTGTTATCAATACTTAAAAGTAATGCACGAATCACTAAAACGCCAGATATAAGTAGTAACAGATTTTTTAATAGTTTCATCTTTTCACCTACCTGTATGAATTTATATGTTTGTTTCAAAGTAATTATATTTATATATATCATACACTAATCATCGACTAATTGAATAAAAATACGGTGAAGTGAGCTTCTTTCATGTTTGGTTTGTTTAAAGGTCGAAGATATAAAGTGTTAAATTTTCTTCATCGACAGTTACTTTCAATTCATCACTATTATTTTCAATCGTAGTATTAACAACATTGCCTTGCTCAATCGTAAAATAAATTTGGCTTAAAATGCCCATCGCGTATTCATTAATTGGACTTACAAGAGAAATAGATGTTGTATCTTCTTGAATCATAAAATTTTTTTGACTTTGATTTATTATTTGCCATTTAGGTAAATAAGTTAACTTCATATTTATCTCTCCTTATGATTGTGCTCTTTTTAAGATTTTTCTATAGTAGAATCTTAAATTTTGAATTAATTGAACTCGAAAGGGAATAAGTTCAATAAATATATTGATATGAGGTGATAGCATGATTGTTTTATTATCTATTATATTAGCATTAATTTTTGCTTTTTTAGCAACGATGCCATTTTTATTTATAAATACGAGGTTGCATGAAAATGTCAATCACTCTAAGGAAGAAATACGCCATGAAAAAATCAGAGCGATTAAACGTTTTATATATTTCTTTATATTAATTATTATTCTCTTAATGGTTTTTCATTTTATTACAAACTGAATCGATACGTTCAATACTTAAACATAGGTATAAGCATACCTGATTCGTTTTTTTAAATGAGTTAAGGTTTTAGGAAGAAAAATGAACTTTAAATATTATATGAGCGAAAGCTTATACTAAAGCACCACTTATTTAATTTGTTTTAAGTGGTACCTCAAGAAGTTTATAATATCGTTTGGCTTAAGTTAAGCATGTTTGATCGCTACACTTTGCACGTATATTGAAAGTTTTAAAATGAACTAACCGAAAATGATAGTGAAGAGTATACCTACAACACCAAAAATAATTAAAATAACAGTCAGTCCGAGTAAAGATTCTTTTGTTTGTTGTGTACCTTTTAACTTATAGATTATTAAGGAAATAATTCCACAAACTAAAAATATGAGTGAAAGCCAAAATATAATCATGAAATGTAAACTCAAAGTCTTGTCCCTCCTTTGCATTTCATCTTAATTGTACAATTTGATGATTTTATTCAATAACTTAAAAATTAATTGTTTTTAGATTAGTAAGCTAGTTTGAGTCTTATTTTATCATTTATTCATAAGATGCCATAGTATAAGATATTCTAATGCGTTTAGTTTGAAAAGTGTCTGCGCATTAGAAAAGAATAAGCGTATAGCATTAAAATTTTAGATTTTATTTAGTATAACATTGTATAATAGTAGTGAATCGAATAAGTAAGGAGATAGAAAATAATGAATGAAGTCAATAAAGTGATTTATATTGTTTTAGCAGTGTTTTTAGGAAGTTTTGGAATTCATAAGTTTTATGCTAGAAAAACCGGAATGGGTCTCTTGTTCCTTGTATTTTGTTGGACAGGTATCCCACAAATTTTAGCTATCATTGGTGCAATTATTACGGTATTCAAACCTGCAGATCAAAATGGTAATGTTTTAGTTTAAAATTAGTGTATAAAAAACAACCTAAGCGAAACAATTTCGCCTAGGTTGTTTTTATATTGTAAAAGAATAATGACTACAATAAAATTTAAGTGAAAAGATATAAAATTTTTATTGCTTTAGTAATGAAACCCATAAACTTTACAATATTTACAATTTTAGTTAAATACTATGGAAACAACAATTAAACTCATCATTTTTAATTTTAAAAATGAACAGTGATAGACAAATAAATATTATTTGTTATGATTATGAAAAGGCTTTAAATAGTAAGACATGTAACGATTAAAATTTAAGTAATCGAGGTAATGCTTATGACATTTTATGATTTTATTATTGACTTTGTTAATGACGACACGCCACTTGGTCAACTTGCCTATTTTATAAATAAAGATAACAATTTCCCTAAACATGCAACTGGTTATCAGGAATTATATGCATACTTTAAAACGAATTATAATTACAATGAAGTAATGACATCTGCAAAAAGGGCATTAAGTTTATATCTGAATAATTTAAGTGTCAATTAAAATAAAGATTCAGTGTTCGTAATACCAATTTCTTATTTTTAAAGCATGTTTAATGTCTTCCGTTCTAAAGTTAATTTCATTATTTCTTATTGAAAAAGGTTCAATAATATTTTGAGCCATCCATGTATTAATAAGTTCTGTAGGTAAACCATCCAATTCCATGTCACTTTTACTTAGAACAAAACATTCCCAATCGAGAGAAATTTTTGAAGGATTAATATATTTGCACTCATGAATCTGATCCATAAAAACACTCCTTAACATTGTAAATCCGACGTTAAGTTTTACCCAAGTACCCATAAAATAAAACGACAATTTTATGTTATTTGTCTACTTATTGATGAAAAAATAATAAATGATTGAAATTTGTTATTATGCAGTGTTTTAAAGCTTATATTTATCATCGTTAATATATAAATATAAGCACAGTACGAAAAACGTATCATCGACTAATTAATTGGTGAGGCAAATTATTCATCTCGTATACAAATAAAGCACTCATCCAAACTAAAAAATTGGATGAGTGCTTTTTATATTTCAAAAGCTAACGATTTTGTTTACTTTACATATATTCTAGTTGCAAGTTGTGAATTACATTTTACCACGGTATAATTCCTAAAATACAAGCAATTAAAATCATGAATAGACTAGAGCCAACTGCCCATTTTATTACAATACGCTGATTTTGACCGTATTCTATATCTAGCATACCTACAAGTAAATAACCAGCAGCATACAATGGACTTAATACATGTAAAGGTTGACCAAGAACTGAAGCTCTGGCCATATCAACTTTAGAAATGCCAAATTGTTGTGCAGATTCAGCTAAAATAGGTAATACACCATAATAGAAAGGATCATTTGCCATAAAGTATGTAAATGGTCCGCTCAGAATTGCAGTGATTAGTGCAAAGTGGTTCCCCATAGCATCTGGTATAATTTGTACTAAGGTATTAGCCATTTCGTTAACCATTTTTGTCCCATTCATTACGCCTGTAAATATACCTGAAGCGAAAACAAGACTAATTACAGAAAGTACGTCGCCAGCATGTTTTTTCACAACAGAATTTTGGATACTTAAATTAGGATAGTTTAGTAAAATTGCAAAGCCAAACCATAGCATAAACATAACAGGTATTGGCATTAAGCCGATAACCAGACAGATGATTAATGAAATTGTAAGTATTGCATTTGGAATAAGCATTTTAGGTCTTTTTAATAAAGATTCTTCTTTTGTATCAGTAGGTTTTATATCGTTTAAATCAATATTTGTATTTGATGTGAGATATCTTTTTGAACGTTTTCCAAGTATGTAAGCAACTCCAAAAGCAAATAATATACCAGCAATCATTGCAGGAATGATTGGTACAAAGACTTCCTCAGTAGTTACTTGCAAAGATGAAATCGCACGTGCAGTGGGTCCGCCCCAAGGTAACATGTTCATAACCCCGATAGATAAAAGTGCTAATGTAGATAAAGTATACAGACTCATACCAATTTTTTTATAAAGCGGCATCATTGCAGTTACAGTTATGATAAAAGTAGTGGTACCATCACCATCAAGTGCTACCATTGATGCTAATATTACGGTCCCTATTGCTATTTTTACTGGATCCCCTTTAACGACTTTTATAATTTGATTAATGACTGGTTCAAATAATCCTGCATCTATCATAACGCCAAAATAAAGTATGGCAAAAGTCAGCATAATTCCAGTTGGTGCAACAGTTTCTATGCCATCAAGCATAAACTTACCTAAACCTGAGTAGAAACCACCGATTAAAGCAAAAATGGTTGGTATAACAATTAATGCAGTCAAAGCTGACATTTTACGAGTCATAATTAATACCATAAAGATGATAATCATAATAAAACCGAGAATTGCTAAGTTCATATATTCAATTTTCCCCCTTTGTTTTAATCATTATATACT
>NZ_PPRL01000139.1 GCF_002902235.1 Staphylococcus ureilyticus | reverse complement strand
TTTTAAGATGTTAGTGTTTTTTATTTATAAGCTAAAATTTATTGGAAGAGTAGCAATATAAAATTATATGCGTGAGCATATAATTTTATATTTAAAACTAAGGAAGTTAGAATTAGAAACACTTAAAGTGATTATGTAATGACATTTAAGTATTTTGTATTTTAGGAGGATTTAATTTAATGGATAAAAAATTTCAACCGTTATTTGAAAAATTAAAATTACCAAATCAAGTTGTTTTAGACAATCGATTTGTACTAGCACCTTTAACACATGTTTCATCTAATGACGATGGCACAATTTCTAATGAAGAGGTTGTGTATATGGAACAGCGTTCAAAAGATGTTGGTCTAGCAATTTCAGCTGCAAGCAATGTAACAGATTTAGGTAAAGCTTTTCCTGGACAACCTTCAGTAGCGCATGATTCTAATTTAGAAGGTCTAAAGCGTTTGGCAAAAGCTATGAAAAAAAATGGTGCAAAAGCGGTTGTTCAAATACATCATGGTGGCGCGCAATCTTTACCTAATTTAACACCTAATGGGGATGTTGCGGCGCCAAGCCCGATATCATTAAAGAGTTTTGGTGAACAAGAAGCACATGATGCACGTGAAATTACAAAAGAGGAAATTGAATCAACAATAAAAGCTTTCGGTGAAGCAACTAGAAGAGTCATTGAAGCTGGATTCGATGGTGTTGAAATTCACGGTGCAAACCATTACTTAATCCATCAATTTGTATCTCCATATTATAATCGTCGTAATGATGAGTGGGGACAAGACCGTTATAAATTTGCTACAAGCGTGGTAGATGAAGTGACAGATACTGTTAAGCAATACGGAAGTAAAGATTTTATCGTTGGCTATAGATTTTCTCCTGAAGAAGCTGAATCTCCAGGTATAAGCATGGAAATTACTAAAGAGTTGATTGAATTATTAGTAGAAAAACCTTTAGATTATTTACATGTATCGTTAATGGATATTCACTCACAAACGCGTGAAGGTCAATACAAAGGCAAAGAGCGTATTAAACTTATTTTAGAGTGGATGAATGGACGTATGCCACTCATAGGTATAGGATCTATTTTCACAGCTGAACAAGCTATTGAAGCAATTGAGTCAACTGGTGTAGAACTAGTCGCACTAGGACGTGAAATCTTGTTAGATCATAATTTTGTAAGTAAAATTAAAGATGGCAAAGAAGATGAAATTCTATCTCAATTTGATCCGCAAAGAGCAGATAAACATCACTTGCCACCAAAATTATGGGAACAATTTAATAAAGGTTTTTATCCATTGCCTAGAACTGATAATAAATAAAAGTTTTGAATGCGTAAATACTAACTTTATTAACCCTATCTAACTGCCAAAGTGAGCACAAGTTATAAAT
>NZ_PPRL01000138.1 GCF_002902235.1 Staphylococcus ureilyticus | reverse complement strand
GTACCGAGCGGTACCATAGGGAAAGATGAGCTCCAAACAAGATTGGACAACATTACATCGGTAACATCACCAGAAGTAAATGATGTAGATAGTGATGGTAATGTAGATAATCAACACATTTCTGAAGCAGGAAAAGCAGTAGTAAGTGCGGAAAAAGCGAAAGTGACAGTGGATACGAAATTGACTGAAATCACAGCAGATGGATTGGTGACTCCAAACGAAAAGGCAGAAGTAGATGCGTTAATTCAAGCATTAGAAAACGCGAAACAAACTGCAAAAGAGAAACTAAATAGCGTACCGAGCGGTACCATAGGGAAAGATGAGCTCCAAACAAGATTGGACAACATTACATCGGTAA
>NZ_PPRL01000014.1 GCF_002902235.1 Staphylococcus ureilyticus | reverse complement strand
AGATGTGTATAAGAGACAGGTATTAGTATGACAATATATAGGTTTTGTACGAGAGTAGTGTTAAGAAGATCAATAAAGGATTATCTGAATTGAGCACATTTAAAAATGGTTTAAAGAAATATTTTGAATTATTAAAGATATAAATAAGTATTATATTCTTAGAAAATAAGACGTTAACATGATATAAAAGATAGTATAGATTAAATGTATATATTTATAGTAAAATTAAAATAAAAGGCGGTTTTTTATGAGTGAATCAATTAAAAACGATAAAGTAGATGCGTTTATTGAACGCTTAGATCAATGGCAAGATGCTTTTAAAGTATTAAGAAATATAATCAATCAAACAGAATTAACAGAAGATTATAAATGGATGCATCCTTGTTATACTTTGGACAATAAAAATGTTGTTATCATTCAAGATTTTAAACATTATTGTGCATTGTTATTTGAAAAAGGTGCCATTATGAAAGATCCATATCATACTTTGATTCAACAAACGAAAAATGTTCAAGCTGCTCGCCAGTTGAGATTTGAAAGTTTAGACGAAATAGAACAACGTAAAGATGAAATTGCTTGGTATGTAGAAGAAGCCATTAGAGTAGAAAAGTCGGGGGAAAAAGTACCGATGAAAACGACAGAAGAATTCGATATGCCTGAGGAATTGAAAAATAAATTAGAAGCTTCGTCAGAGTTAAAAGAAGCATTTAATAATTTAACGCCTGGAAGACAACGTCAATATATGTATTATATAGGTCAAGCTAAACGTGCTTCAACAAGGGAAAATAGAGTTGAAAAGTATATCAATCATATCCTAGAAGGTAAAGGTATGAATGATAAGTAACCAATTAAGCTATAGCATGACTTAAGTCTTCAATGACAAAAAAGTGTTCGTGGTTGTCAAAATTTTTTAATCGTATTTTGGTTGAACCAAACCATCGTATTTATTTAAAAATAGATATCGCGTCGTTTATAAAATCCAGATTAATCTTGCAACTTTGTCATTTATCGTTTATAGTTTGCTCAAATATAAATATAGTAGATGAATCAAGTAATATTTTGTAAGAGAAGGTGTAGATATGGCAAGAGTGTCTAAACGTATTCAACTATTAGAAGCAGCAGCGGCTATCGTAAATGAGCAAGGTAGTGAGTATTTAACACTTGATGCAGTTGCTAAAAAAGCAGGTGTTAGTAAAGGTGGTTTACTGTATCATTTTAAAAATAAATTCGCATTGATACAAGGACTTGTGGATCATGCAGATGAGTTGTATCGAAATAATGTGAATGAACATGTTAAAAATGAGTCACAAGAAGTTGGCAAATTATTGCGTGCATTTATTGAAGCTACTAGAGAACACCGTTCAGAAAATGCATCAATTACTTCTGGTATGCTGGCTGCACAGGGTATTAATAGTAATTTATTATTACCACTACAAGATACCTATAAAGATTGGCAAGAAAAAATTGAAAAAGATGGCATTGATAAAGTCGATGCAACAATCATACGTTTAGCAGTGGACGGCTTATGGTTATCGGAAATATTTGGACTAGACGCACTTGATGAAACAATGAGAGCAAAAGTTTTAGAACGACTAACATCTTATACAGAAAAGAAGCAAATCGAATTAAAAGATGCATGAAAAAGTTGAAATTATAAAAAAATAATAAAATTTTCGATTCGTTGAAAGTATTGATGCTATAGGGATAAGTGATGACAAACCATCACTTATCCCTTTTTTTAGCTGTAGCAAGGGTTGAAACTAAACCGTCCGGTTGGTACACTATCAACTGTGATCAAAACTCTGTTGGAGGTTTATATATGAAAAAAGTTATGCTAACAGCAGCTTTAACAGGTGCTGGAGATACTGTAGAAAAAAATAAAAGTGTTCCTGTAACACCTCAGGAAATTGCAGATTCAGCAATTAAATGTGCGAAAGCAGGGGCTACTGTTGCACACATTCATGCACGTGACCCAGAAACAGGCGGCATAAGCCATGATGTTGAATTTTTTAAAGAAGCAGTAAGATTAATAAGAGAAGCTGATGAAGATATTATTATTAATATTACTTCAGGTGGTGGCGGAGATTTTATTCCTAACCTTGAAGACCCATATACAGCAGGTGAAGGTTCAGATATGCAAACACCTGAAGAAAGACATGAAGCGATTGGCGCATTATTACCAGAAATGTGCACACTTGATTGTGGTAGTGTGAATATGGGTGACGCTGTTTACTTAAGCCCAGCTGATTGGTTAAGAAAACAAGCACAATTAGTAAAAGATGCAGGTGTAAAACCTGAATTAGAATGCTTTGATAGTGGGCATATTTCATTTGCAAAACAATTAATTAATGAAGGTCTCATTGAAGGCGAACCCATGTTCCAATTCTGTCTAGGTATTCCATGGGGTGCTGAAAACGATGCAGAGACAATTGAATATTTTAAAACACGTATTCCTGAAAATGCACATTGGTCAGCTTTTGGTATTGGGAGAATGCAACTACCTACTGTAGAAGAAGCGGCGAAACGTGGTGGAAATGTCCGCGTAGGTTTAGAAGATAACTTGTATTTATCAAAAGGTGTTAAAGCTTCAAATGAACAATTAGTTGAACGTGCAGTTGAAATACTAAAAACATTGGATATAGAGCCAATGACACCGGCTGAAGCGCGTGAGCAATACCAACTTAGAGATCCTAAAGGAGGCAAATAATGAAATTTGCAGTTGTAGGTACGGGCGTTATAGGTAGTGGTTGGATTACGCGTATTTTAGCGCATGGTCACGAAGTAATTGCGACAGATCCCAGTGAAGGTGCTTATGAAAGCATGTTAAAACAAGTGAAACAAAACTGGCCATATGCTGAGCAACAAGGTTTAGCAGAGGGTGCGTCTTTAGAGAATTTATCGTTTACGGTAAGCTTAGAAGAGGCTGTTAAAGATGCAGATCATATTCAAGAAAATGTTCCAGAAATTGAAGAACTAAAAGCACAGGTATTATCTGAAATCGATACCTATGCACGTCAGGATGCCATTATTGGTTCTAGTACTTCTGGCATTATGCCTTCAGAATTACAACAAAATTTAAAACATCCTGAACGTTTGGTTGTTGCACATCCGTTTCACCCAGTATACATTTTGCCATTAGTTGAAATTGTACCTGGTAAAGAAACAACTGAAGCTGTCACAGTAGAAGCAGAAAAAGTGTACGAAAGCATTGGTATGGATGTGCTACATGTCAGACATGAAATTGAAGGACACATCGCAGATAGATTGATGGAGGCACTATGGCGAGAATCATTACACATTGTTAATGAAGGAATAGCAACTACTGAAGAAGTAGATAAAGCATTTACCCATGCAGCAGGTTTACGTTATGCACAGTATGGACCATTTATGACATTCCATCTTGCTGGAGGAGAAGGCGGCATGCGTCATATGTTGAAACAATTTGGTCCAGCACTGAAGAAACCATGGACAAAATTAATTGCGCCTGAACTAACTCAGGATTTATATGATAATGTGGTAAATGGTTGTGAAACGGCTTCACAAGGGCAAACGATGTCAGAATTAGATCAAAAGCGTAATGAATTCCTAGTTAAAGTGAAAGAATTAGCTGAAGCATATTGGCCAGAAGACACTGCATCAATGAAAAAGGGTATTAAATAATTGGAGGTTCATATGACTCAATTTCAATATCAAACCACTGTTAAAGATATTTGGGTCGATCATAATCAGCACATGAATGATGCTGAATATAATCGAGTATTTAGTGATGCCACAGATGCATGGTTGGCATCACTAGGCTTAGATGTGAGTACAATTAAAAAATTGAATTATACAGTGTTCACTTTAGAAAATCATGTAGTGTATTTAAAAGAAATAAGCGTAGCGGAGCTTATTACTGTGAACGTAAGTCTATATGATTATGATGCCAAGCGTTTACACGTTTTTATGACTTTAGTAGATGCTCAAAATAACCGTTGTGCAACATATGAAGTAATGCTTATGGGCATGGACACTACAATAGGCAGACCTGCAGCTTTCCCTGAACAAATAAAAAATGCTATAGATGATTATGCTAAAGTTGGAACAATTCATGAAGCGCCAAAAGAATTAGGTCGACTGATTGGCATAAAACGAAAATAATATTTTTGAAACATTGTTTTGAGCTATTGAATTGATAATTAATTTCAATAGTTTAATTAACAAAACTTAAGGTTATAAATTGTTTATTTTCATTTGTTGAGTTATCTTAATAGATATAGGATGAAAAAAATTAGTCAAAATTGATATTTTTGACCAACACATGAATAAAGTAGGGCTAGTTGTGCTACATGTTTTTACTTATTTTCGGATTTGTATAACATCCACAGTTAGCCCTATATTTATAAATGAAATGTTAAATGAAAATACAAATATAGAAAGGAATTAACACATGTTAAGTATAAAAAACTTATCTAAAGTCTATGGTGGCACAAAAAAAGCTGTAGATAATATATCATTGGAAATCGAATCTGGTGAATTTATAGCGTTTATCGGTACGAGTGGGAGTGGGAAGACTACTGCTTTAAGAATGATAAATAGAATGATAGAGGCTACAGAAGGCGAAATTGCAATCAATGGTAAAAATGTGCGCAAAATGAACGCCGTTGAATTACGTAGAAAAATTGGTTATGTGATTCAGCAAATTGGCCTAATGCCTCATATGACCATTAAAGAGAATATAGTCTTAGTACCTAAATTATTAAAATGGTCTGATGAAAAGAAAGAGAAAAAAGCTAAAGAATTGATAAAATTAGTAGATTTACCAGAAGAATACTTAGATAGATATCCTTCACAATTGTCTGGAGGACAGCAACAACGTATTGGTGTTGTGCGTGCTTTAGCAGCTGAACAAGATGTTATTTTAATGGATGAGCCATTCGGTGCGTTAGATCCAATTACGAGAGATACATTACAGGATTTGGTTAAAGAACTGCAACAAAAATTAGGTAAAACATTTATTTTTGTCACACATGATATGGATGAAGCGATTAAATTGGCAGATAAAATTTGTATTATGTCTGAAGGGAAAGTTGTTCAATATGATACACCAGATAATATTTTACGACATCCTGCAAACGATTTCGTACGTGACTTTATCGGTCAAAATAGATTGATTCAAGATAGACCTAATATGAGAACTGTCAAAGATGCAATGATCCGACCAGTAACTGTACATGCAGATAGTTCATTAAATGAAGCGGTTAAGGTTATGAGAGACCGACGTGTCGATACGTTATTTGTCGTAGGTAATAATGATAGATTACTTGGATATTTAGATATAGAAGATATTAACCAAGGCTTACGAGCTCATAAAGAACTTATTGACACGATGCAACGTGATATATACAGAGTAAGAGTAGATAGTAAATTACAAGATACGGTGCGTACGATATTAAAACGAAATGTAAGAAATGTACCAGTTGTAGATAGTGATGAAGAGACATTGATTGGACTAGTTACAAGAGCAAACTTAGTTGACATCGTTTACGATAGTATTTGGGGCGAGTTAGACGAAGATGTTAGTGCACAAAAAAATGCTATTGTTGAGCCCGATAATGTAGGAGCTGATAAGTAATGAAAGATTTTGTAGAGCAGTATGGTGGTCAACTGATATCAAAAACCGTTGAACATTTCTATATCTCAATCATCGCTTTGTTAATTGCTATCGTCATCGCTGTACCATTGGGTATTTTATTATCAAAAATGAAAAGAACATCTAATATTGTGCTAACTATTGCTGGTGTGTTACAAACGATACCAACATTAGCAGTGTTAGCAGTCATGATTCCAATCTTTGGTGTGGGTAAATTACCTGCAATTGTAGCTTTGTTTATTTATGTATTATTGCCAATCTTAAACAATACTGTATTAGGTGTACAAAACATAGATGATAACATTAAAGAAGCAGGCACAAGTATGGGTATGACACGTTTTCAATTAATGAAAGATGTGGAATTACCGTTAGCCTTACCGCTTATACTAGGAGGTATTCGTTTATCTTCTGTTTACGTAATTAGTTGGGCAACTTTAGCCAGTTATGTAGGCGCAGGTGGTTTAGGTGATTTTGTATTTAATGGATTAAACTTGTATGACCCATTAATGATTGTAAGTGCAGCAGTATTAGTGACTGCTTTAGCATTGATCGTAGATTTCCTACTTTCACTAGTAGAAAGATGGGCTGTACCTAAGGGATTAAAAGTATCCAGATAATTTAAGGAGGACATTATGAAGAAATTGAAACAATATTGTATTGTGCTTGTGTTGTGTCTGACGGTCTTATCTGGATGTAGTTTACCAGGATTAGGTAGCAACAGTTCAGAACAAGATATTAAAATCACAGCACTTGCAACAAGTGAATCACAAATTATGTCTCATATGTTGAGACTGTTAATAGAACACGATACAAATGGTGAAATTAAACCCACTTTAATTAATAATTTAGGATCAAGTACCATTCAACACAATGCGTTAGTAAATGGTGACGCGAATATGTCAGGTGCTAGATATAATGGTACTGATTTAACTGGTGCCTTAAATGAAGATCCAATTAAAGATCCTAAAAAAGCTATGGAAGCAACTCAAGATGGTTTCCAAAAAAAATTCGACCAAACCTTCTTTAACTCTTACGGTTTTGCTAACACATACGCATTTATGGTCACTAAGGAAACAGCAGAAAAATATAATTTAGAAACTGTATCTGATTTGAAAAAGCATCCTGAACTTAAACTCGGTGTAGATAGTTCTTGGTTAAACCGTGAAGGTGACGGTTATCCTGGATTTACAAAAGAATATGGGTTTAAATTTGATACTATCAGACCAATGCAAATTGGTTTAGTATATGATGCATTAAACTCTAATAATTTAGATGTAGCTGTAGGTTATTCAACAGATGGACGTATTGCAGCGTATGACTTAAAAGTTTTAAAGGATGATAAACAATTTTTCCCACCATATGATGCAAGTGCGGTTGCTACGAATGAATTGTTAGATAAACATCCAGAGTTAAAACCAATCATCAATAAACTAGACAAAAAAGTTTCGACATCTGAAATGCAAAAACTTAATTATCAAGCAGATGGTGAAGGACAAGAACCAGCAGTCGTTGCTGAGAACTTCTTAAAAAAACATAATTATTTTGAAAATGATAAGAAAGGTGGTCAAAACTAATGGAAGGTAATTTATTACAACAATTAGTAGAATATTATTCAGTCAACTATGGCTACCTTTGGGATTTATTTTTAAAACATTTATTAATGTCTGTTTACGGTGTACTCTTTGCATCTATTGTTGGTATTCCAATTGGTATCATAATTGCAAGATATAGTAAGTTTTCTGGTGTTATTATTACTATCGCGAATATTATTCAAACCGTTCCGGTTATTGCAATGTTAGCGATACTCATGCTTGTCATGGGATTAGGTACTACTACAGTCGTGGTAACAGTATTTTTATATGCGCTATTACCGATTATAAAAAATACTTATACAGGTATAATGGGTGTTGATGCGAATATTAAAGATGCTGGTAAAGGCATGGGTATGACGCGAAATCAAGTATTAAGAATGATTGAGTTACCTTTATCACTCTCAGTCATATTAGGTGGATTAAGAATTGCACTGGTTGTTGCAATTGGTGTTGTAGCAGTTGGTTCATTTATTGGTGCACCTACATTAGGTGACATCGTTATCCGAGGAACAAACGCTACAGATGGTACAACGTTTATCTTAGCTGGTGCGATACCAATCGCATTAATCGCTATTATTATAGATGTCGGTTTAAGATTATTGGAGAAACGTTTAGATCCTGCACATAAAGCAGAAAAAAGAGGTAAAACTAAGCCGCAAAGTATTAATGAATAGAAGGTCGTGAAATCATTGGCACTATTATCGATTAATTACAATTCAAAGACAATAGGTATGCATCATCATTTTATGGTAATTCTTCCAGAGGATGAAAGTTATTTCAAAAAAGGTACACAGCCTAAACCACTAAAAACACTATTATTACTGCATGGTTTGTCTAGTGATGAAACTTCGTATATGCGTTACACAAATATAGAGCGCTATGCGAATGAGCATCAACTTGCAGTTATTATGCCTAATGCAGATCACAGTGGTTATAGTAATATGGTTTTTGGTCATAAGTATTATGATTATGTGCTAGAAGTACTTGATTATGCACATCAAATTTTACCTTTGTCACAAAAGAGAGAAGATAATTTTATCGCTGGTCATTCCATGGGAGGTTACGGAACAATCAAGTTTGCATTAGCTGAGGGACATCGATTTGCAAAGGCTTGTCCCTTATCGGCAGTATATGATGCTCAGACGTTCATGGATTATGATTGGTACGATTATTCTGGAGAAGCAATTGCAGGTGTTTCAAAAAATGCTACAGGTAATGACTTAGACCCATATTATTTAGTTGACCAGGCAATTCAACAAGGTAAAGAGATACCAGATTTATTAATTATGTGTGGTACAGAAGATGCACTACATGAAGATAATAAAAAATTTATTAAATATCTAGATGAAAAGCAAATTTCATATTGTTTTGAGGATGGGCCAGGTGAGCATGATTATGCTTATTGGGACTATGCTATCAAACGTGCTATAGACTGGTTAGTAAAAGGGTAATATTTGGTGACTCATATCACTGAGTAACGTTTAAAGTCGAAACGACGAAATCAATTTAAATACAAAATGGCTAATCCACTTGATGATGATAGGGATTAGCCATTTATTTTTATATTAGACGATCATTTTATATCATTGTCGAATTTTTGATGTCGTCATTATGTTTCGATGATTTTGATTTTCCATCTATACTCGTTTACTAAACTGTAGTGCGGTATTCTTCTTCTAATTTTCCTAAATGTCTCAATGTAGGTGTAAGTGCAGCGAAAAAGAAACCTTCTTTCAATTTACGAGCTTGTGGCGCACGTGGAGAATATGCTCTAGAACCACCGTTTACCATCGAAGCTTGATTTACTTCTAATAATAGGTAACCAGCTTCTTTTTTAATTTTGATCAGTTCAGCAAAATTATCGTCTAAATCATCGTTTTCAATAATATGATAAAACGCGTTTTTAAGCTGTTTATATTGGTTTTCATACGCATTGATATCGAATTCTAAGTATTTATTGATGCCATTTTGTGCGTCAGAAAATTTATGAATTAAATCTAACGAAGCTCTGATTGAACCGAGCGCTATAGGAATTTGTAAAGCTACAAATTGTGGTCGAATGGCAGAAGCAAAACTTTTTGCTTCTTTTGTTATAATTTGTGATTCAGGAATCTCTACGTTTTTCATTTCAATAGCAAATGTAGCCGACCCATTGACACCTAAGAAATTTGATTTTTCATCTAAAGTTATACCTTTTTGATTCGCTTTTACAATAAACATCACTAACTCATCTGTATCATTTGCTTTAGAAATTGCTCCAAAATAATGATCAGACGCAATATTACTTATTGCAGGTAATTTGCCATTAATAATTAATGTGTTGTCATTATAATGATGTGTTAAATTGAATGATTCTAAATCGTTAAAAGATTTCATAGGATTAGATAAACCTGTTGCTCCTAAAATTTCTCCATTTAACAACTGTTGCTGTAAAGTTTTATTTAAATGTGGTTGATTTGCGTGTTGTAAATAAGTTGAAAATGCTAATTGACACCATAGACAAAAACCTGTAGTTAAGCAGGATTTTGAGACTTCTTCAATGACTTCTAGATTATTTTTTAAGTCATTTTCAGAAAAATAGCCATCTCTAAATAAGCCTTGAATAAATGGTCGTGGGTAATAACTCCCATCATCAATTTCAATAACATAGGGATCTAATTCTGTTTCAATACGTTTTTGTAAAGTCATATAAATTACTCCTTTATTCTCCAAATCTGATTAAAATTAATTTTTCTAAATAACTAATTATTCTGTCTATCAAAAATCCAAAGAGTCCAATAAAGAAGATTGCTGATAATACATCTTCTAAATTTAACATATTACGCGCATCTACGATTAAAAATCCTAGTCCAGATTGGGCTCCAATCATTTCACCTGAAACTAAGAAAATCCAACTTGTTCCCACTGCCATGTGAATACCAGCCATAATATGTTTAAATGAAGCAGGGAATAAGATGTTACGATATAACGTCCAACCACTTAAATTCATATTTGACGCAATTTTTAAGTATTGTGGCTCAACATTCCTAACGCCTTTAATCGTACTAAATACAATCGGGAAAAAAGCAGCGATAAAGATGATAGCCATTGCTGGTAAACTACCAATACCAAACCATAAAACAACAAATGGCGACCAAGCTATAGGTGAAATAGGTCGTATAAGTTGAAATAACGGTTCTATTGCAGTGTGCAATAAGGTGCTTCGACCTAAAATAAAACCTGTTGGGACACCAATTAAAATTGCGATACTAAATCCAATAAAAAATCGAAATAAACTGAAGCCCAGATGGGTAAATATTTCCCCGGTAATAATAAAATGCCAAATACTCTGAGCTACTAGGATAGGACCTGGGAGTAATATCGGTTTATAATCTCCAATCCAAATGACACATTGCCAAATAAATAAGAAAAGTATGAATGTTAGTATAGGTAAAATTTGCTTTTTAATTAAATTACCTGACATGCTGCTTATGCCTCCTTATACAGTGTTGGATCAACGAATGATTTATAAGATGGTGTTTCGAAAAGTTGATGTTGGTTAATCAACTGTGTAATTTTTTGATAACCATCTTCATTAATTGATAAATTGCCATATGATGTCCATTCTGCAGATTGTTCCAATACTTTTCGATCTTGTTTAAAGTGCTTAGACATAATATCAACACTTTGTGATTTATCATTCATTCGATATCCAGCTTTTTTATAATCAGATATAAAACTTTGAGCAACATGTTTTTGATCTTTTATTAAGTCAGTTCTAAGTACTAAAGCACAACAGTATGCATCGGGAATCACTTCATTACCATGTTTTAAAGTTTTTCCTTTGCCTAACTTTTCTCCTAATGCGCCAAAAGGTTCGGCCACAGAATATCCAGAAATTCTATGTTCATTTAGGGCAGCTGGCATTTCTGCTGGAGCCATTTCATGATAACTGAATGTTTGAGCATTCAAATTTAATTGTTTTCTCATTTCTTCCAATAATAAGTAGTGCGTTGAATAACGATGAGGGATGGCAAATCGATATTGATGCTCATTATTAAAATTGTTTACCGTTTCACCTTTTTGTCCCATAATGACGTTACCTTCGTGGTGTCCTAGCGCAACTGCTTTAATATCAGCACCCTTTTGTTTAGATTTCATAGCTAATTCTATTAAGGTTGATGCGCCATCAATTCTCCCACTATTTAATGCATCCATAAGATCTGGCCAATTATTAAACTTAATTAATTTTAATTTATAACCATTATGTTTAGCTTGTGCTTTTACTTTTTGAGTCATCATTAAGTTAGCAGAATGTGTAATTGGCAAATAACCAATTTTTAAAGTCTTTTGCGGTTGATTATGTTGATTATTCTTCTGTATAGATTGATTATTACATGCACTTAGTATAAGGATCATAATTATTGGAAAGATGATTATTTTTTTCAATAGTTACAACTCCTTATATGTAATATTCAGGTTCTGCTTGATGGTGGTTTAATGCGAATTTTTCCATAATATTATTTCTTAAAGTTAATAAATAACTATCATTTCTATTTCTCGGATGTGATTGTTCAATTGAATATTGGCTTATAATATTACAGCCATCGCCGAGTAAGATAATGTGATCAGAAAGGTAAATGGCTTCATCAATGTCATGCGTAACTAATATAATCGTAGCTGTAGATTGTTTTTGGAGTTGTACAAGTTGATCTTGTAATTTATAACGTGTAAAAGCATCCAGTGCACCTAATGGTTCATCCATCAATATGACTTTGGGTTGATGGACTTGTGCACGGCAAAGTGCTACGCGTTGTTTCATTCCTCCAGATAATTGCTCTGGAAACGTCTTTCCTTTATGATCTAAATCAACATATTTTAAATAATTATTGATTTCATCATCACTCATTTCGCGATTTAATCCTAAGCGAATGTTGTCATTAATGTTTTTCCACGGCAGTAAATTATGATGCTGAAAAATCATTAAACAATCAGGTGATGGATTTTGTTTTAATTGATCTTCAATTTTAACAGTACCTGACGAAGGTGTTAAAAATCCGCCTATAATGTTTAACATGGTAGACTTTCCACAACCACTTTTACCTAGAAAAGTAACTATTTTACCTTTTTCAATATTTAAATTAAAATCATCGATAACACGATGGTCTCCAAATTGATGTTGGATGTGATTAATGCGAATCATGGCAACACCTCTATTATTCCTATCTAATTAATATGTTTTTTGATGAAAAAAAGCGGCAGAAATCTAAAATGTATCATTTGATTTCATATTGCCGCTCCTTGAATAGTGTTTAGGTTATTTATAAGTTTACCCCAATTTTTAGCTTAAATAAGATTGTTAGCTAGCAATGGTGTGACGAGTATGATACATACTTATAAATAACTTTTGCTAACTAAACCTGTGGAATTATAAATATAAAGAGAAAGTTTAGTTATAATTTTTCAATATCATCAATAGGTGTATCTACAGCTTTTCTTGCACGACGAACGGCGTCTTCATCAGGTGCATCATATAAGCAGATACATTTTGACATATCTTCACATACATAAGTACGTTGGAATTGAACTTCAGGGACTTCTTCATAGTGGACAGAATTTTTCTTTTTACGCGCTAAATATTGATCCATTGTGATACCTTCTGGGATGTTCCACGTAACAAGATAATCAACGTGTGCATCACCTTTTTTAACTTCTTCTAAGTCTTTACCTACTAAACGTACTTCTTTAACTAAATTAATGTTGATAGATGCATCTTCAAGAAATTGTTTAGCTTCTGTATCACTGTTCGCTTCTACAATAAAATAGCCATGTGTTAAATCTTCTGTTGCTTGTACTTCAATTAATGTTGGTACTTCACCAGTAGTGAGTTTTGCTGCTTTATCTTCTAAGTCTTTTTTAGACTTTGCGAAATCAAGATTATTTGCTTCGAGTAAATATAATGTCATTTAATAGAACCTCCAATGTTTATAATAAATGCATAGTACTATAATTCTTATCAAAATACAAGGATATAAAAGGATGTTATTTTAATTTTCTGATAATTGTTAAAAATTATATTCTATGTAAAGTAAAATCTTTCGGGAAACATGTAACGTTAATTTTTAAAAAATTTCAAAACGTATATAAAATGATATAAACATTTATATTTAATTAAACTGTATTAAAT
>NZ_PPRL01000137.1:948-1512 GCF_002902235.1 Staphylococcus ureilyticus | reverse complement strand
GATTCAAAGTTATAATTTAAATTATCTTGATTAAAGTTATAGTTATAAGCACCTTCATGTACTGGCTCAGCATTTAATTGTTCAGGATTGTTTTGTGCTTGTTGAGCTAGTTGTGCTTGATCGATACCTTGTTCAGACGCATCTGCTGAATTTCCTGCTGCGATTCCTGTTACGCCAAGTCCTACTGCTAACGTTGAAGCTAATACTGTTTTTTTCATTATTAATAAATCCTCCTAAGAGATAATACTTTTAAATTTGTGTTTAAATTTGTGTTTTCGATTTTGCAAAATTACTTTTATCAAATTTGCTAATCCCTACTGTAACATCTGGAAAAAGCTTGTGGGTTACAGTGAAATTAAAAAATATCTAGAATTTTTACGCCTCAATTACATTGATCACGTACCTCAATTCCATTCAAAAAACCAACACATCAATCAGGAACTATTATTCTACTTTTACAAATATGTAATGACAATGTAATTAGTGTGAAAATAATATTCACTTTCACCTTAATAAATAATTACTTTTTATGATTTTTAAATATAAGGAAGATTGAATTTATAT
>NZ_PPRL01000137.1:0-938 GCF_002902235.1 Staphylococcus ureilyticus | reverse complement strand
TGTGTTTAAATTTGTGTTTTCGATTTTGCAAAATTACTTTTATCAAATTTGCTAATCCCTACTGTAACATCTGGAAAAAGCTTGTGGGTTACAGTGAAGTTAAAAAAACATCTAGATTTTTTACGTCCTAATGACATAAAAGTTAAATATTACACTCATCAAAAAACCTTAGAACGCCATCATCATCGTTTTAGGGTTAGTTATATTTTCAATTTTATTGTAATGATGTTGTAATAAAAGCACTTTTTATTTTATTATTGTAAGATTTAGTTCATTAATTAATAAGTTAGCAGTTTTAAATTAAGTATTATTTTTAGTATATTATTTAAATATCTTTTTTTAAAATTAACTTTCCTATTAATTTTCTACAATTAATTCTATAACTTTCGAAAATATATGTCTTTCCCTCAATGTAAAAAGGACTAATCCATGTTGTTGCTAATGGATTAGTCCTTTATTTTTAGTATGAGCTTTATATGTCACTCACTCTATACATTTATATTCATATTTTAAAATTGCATATTATCTTATTATGCAGTAACCCATTGTGAAGCACCTTCAGATTCATATAAATCCATTGCTGCTTGATCTTGTACTGATTCTGGTGCTTCTGTTGGTGATTGACCTTTATATTCATCTGGCGCTACTGAATCCCATGTACTTTGTAAGAATTGATATTTACCTGCTGCACCTGAAGATGGATTAACTGCTTTTAAGTCGCCACCTGATTCACGTTGCGCGATTTGTTTCAAGTGATCGTTTACTTCTACTGATGAACCACTTGATGCTTCACTTGAATTATCTGTTGATTGTTGTGATGAAGCTTGTTGTGGTTGTTGTGTTTGCTCAGTTTGAGGTGCTTGCTCTTGTGCTGGTTGTTCTGATGAAGCTTGTTGTGGTTGTGTTTGGTCTTGAGTTTGCGTTGCTTGTTCTTGTTG
>NZ_PPRL01000136.1 GCF_002902235.1 Staphylococcus ureilyticus | reverse complement strand
GTTTGCTCAGTTTGAGGTGCTTGCTCTTGTGCTGGTTGTTCTGATGAAGCTTGTTGTGGTTGTGTTTGGTCTTGAGTTTGCGTTGCTTGTTCTTGTTGTCCTACATTAGTTGTTGATTGTGTTGATGCATCGCTTGATCCGTTTGAACCTTCACCATAGCTCCATGACCAATATGTGCCATCAGATTCAAAGTTATAATTTAAATTATCTTGATTAAAGTTATAGTTATAAGCACCTTCATGTACTGGCTCAGCATTTAATTGTTCAGG
>NZ_PPRL01000135.1 GCF_002902235.1 Staphylococcus ureilyticus | reverse complement strand
CCATCAAATGTAGATTTAGAAGGTGGAGAAGATATCAAAGTTACTTCTAAAGATAAAGTTGGCAATACATCTGAAGAGACAATGACAACAGTAGTAGATACGACGGCACCATCAGCACCAACGGTGAAAGAAGTAACAAGTGAAGCTACAACGGTAAGTGGCACAGCAGAACCAGGCTCAACGGTCACAGTAACGTTCCCAGATGGCACAACGGCAACAGGTACAACTGATGATCAAGGTAACTACACAGTTGATATTCCATCTGATATAGATTTAGAAGGTGGAGAGCCAATCAAAGTTGTAGCGACAGACAAAGATAACAACACATCAACAGAAGCAACGACAACAGTAGTAGATACGACGGCACCATCAGCACCGACGGTGAAAGAAGTAACAAGTGAAGCTACAACAGTAAGTGGCACGGCAGAACCAGGCTCAACGGTCACAGTAACGTTCCCAGATGGAACAACGTCAACAGGAACAGCAGACAGTGAAGGTAACTATACAGTTGAAATTCCATCTGATATAGATTTAGAAGGTGGAGAGCCAATCAAAGTTGTAGCGACAGACAAAGATGACAACACGTCAACAGAAGCAACGACAACAGTAGTAGACACAACAGCACCATCAGCACCGACGGTGAAAGAAGTGACAAGTGAAGCTACAACAGTAAGTGGAACGGCAGAACCAGGCTCAACAGTTACCGTAACGTTCCCAGATGGAACAACGGCAACAGGAACAGCAGACAGTGAAGGTAACTATACAGTTGAAATTCCATCAAATGTAGATTTAGAAGGTGGAGAAGATATCAAAGTTACTTCTAAAGATAAAGTTGGCAATACATCTGAA
>NZ_PPRL01000134.1 GCF_002902235.1 Staphylococcus ureilyticus | reverse complement strand
CTACAAACGATAACAGTACGGCTTCCAACACTAATGAAAGTAAAGACGACAGCACTAACGTAGCAGATCAGAATGATGATAACGCTAATGTCGCTCAAAATGATAATGCTTCTGATGTTGCTGACTCTGAGGTCGCTTCTGATGAATCAACTTCTGATTCTGCAAACGATAATAGTACGGCTTCCAACACTAATGAAAGTAAAGACGACAGTAC
>NZ_PPRL01000133.1 GCF_002902235.1 Staphylococcus ureilyticus | reverse complement strand
TCGCCATGCCACGAAATTAGCATCATGCTAGCAAGTTAAGCGAACACTGACATGATAAATTAGTGGTTAGCTATATTTTTTTACTTTGCAACAGAACCCCAATTTCTCTATATTTTTTTCTATAAAATTTAATAATATTTTTTTCTTCTAAGCTATCATCCAATATTTGATATTTTAATACTCTTTGTGAATCAATTATTTTTTGTTTAATAAGTAGTCCGGAAATATTTGACACTTTCATCAATGTAAAACCTATTCTAAGTTTTGATTGATACAACATTTCTACCATAAGTGAAATAAACAATAAAAACATTGAAATACCTAGTAGGACCATACTATAAGAATTAAAATTAAATAAATTCCAATCACTATCATAGTATGCTTGAACAAATAACAAATATGTAAACAACGAGTAGGTTAACATATTAACTAAAAAAATAGTAAATAATGTGAAAAATTTATCCAGCTTATTTGTCAAAATCCTTCTTTCATAGTATGAATGAATGAAGTATGTTATAGGCCCTAATATAGTCATTATCCCACCTATAATTTGCCAGTATTTCGATAATATATGAATCAACTCCATTATAAGACCTCATTTCTATATAAATTTATTTTATTATGAATCATCAAAACACCTTTACAAAGCAACTGCAAAAACCGCATTACTTATGATACGCTTCTGCTTATCAGTTAATGATGCGGTTTTTTACATTTAAATGTTCATAATGAAAAGTAATCCATTTAATAGGAAGAAGGAAAGTATCAAATAGATCTAAACTTCCTTTTAATTACTTATAATTAATACACTAGTAAGGTAATTTACTCATATTGACTGAAGTTCTAGTAAAACCTTCCCTATTAAGCATTGTGCTTACTTCGTCTAATTTTTTTTTGACTTTTAGGATTAATGATTACTTCTTTTAACATTTCATATGTGAATCTACAAGTTGTGAATGGTTTACTATTCATATACATTTCAGGCTTTAATAGATTATCCTCATTGATGTTGAAAATAATGTATCTAATTTCTTCTTCTTGCCTTAAATACGGGTTTTTGAACAATAATGAAAAGAAATGAAGTGCTTGTACTATATCGTCTATTATTACTCCCATATCATAAGGATCATACTTTAAATTATCATGGGCGATTAACCAAGCCTGCGCTAATGTTCTAATATATTCAGACTGTACTTCATGACTGTATTCCACTCTTAAAGGAAATACATAAGCATTACCAACGGTATACTCATCAAGTGTTTTCTTGCCTTTCGAGTAATAACTTGCAAGATGTTCCATTATTTCCTGACTATCAAAACCTAAAGCTATATCACCATAATTTGATAATGCTTGTGAATAATCATTTTCACTAAAAGACCATACATATACATCATTTGGCAAAATAGTATTTAATTCTTCCAATTTGAGGATTATATCATTAGGTGCCTCCAATAATTGCAATTCCTTTTTCATTAACTCATATACATATTTAACTTCTTTATCATCATTCATATAGTGAATTGATACAATTAAAAAAGTAGATGAAGATAGAATCTTTTCAAATGCTTCATAGGTAGTATAATGATATAAATTCTTAATTTTACTTGGATCTGCATAGAATTTATTTGCAATAAGCTCAGGTTGTGCTCGCTGATAAAAATTAGAATTTTCATCATAGTAATCATTTAATAATTGCATACCATCTTTATTCATTGTTTGCACTATTCTTTTTACATCTTCTGTCACCTTTGGATCTTCAAGTATTTTTTCTAATTCTTTTATATTATCCTCTCCATTCCATTTATTCATTAATCGAATCCAACTCATCTGTTATATTATTTGATCCATATGGTTGTGCTTCCATAATCCAATTCACATGGTTAGCTAACGCATCTAAATCAGGAAATAAAGATAATTCATTTATTCCATAATATGATAATTCTTCTTTGTTCGATATATTATCTTCAATAGACGCAGTTGGTTGTTCATGAATTGTGAAAATACCACTTTGTCTTACTACTCTTGTTGCTATCTCATTTGGTTTTACTTTCTTTATTCCCTTACTCTCAAACGGATGAACTTCCTTTACATTAATATCTGATTTTTTTAAATAAGCATGAATAACAGCATCACAATTCTCAAAATCTTCACTGCAAAATATGCTGCTACTAAAGGATTGAAACTCCAATCTAACAATCTAGTAGCTAAACCATGATGCTGAGCAATAGTTAACATATCGCAATCGTTATAAGACTCCTTAAGAAATATCATAGCTTGACGTTTCCATGCATAAAAAGTTTCTTCATCATTGTATTTGTCATACGGTGAACGCCCTGCTTTTGGTACCAAATACCATTTTTCATTACTATGTCCTCTAAATTACCATAAACTATCGCCTCTGTAACCATCAAGAACTTCGTGTAATTCTTTAAATGATTTAATTTTTCTTTCATAAACACCTCTCCAAACAGAACTTACGTCCCCTTTATTTATATAACTATCAAGTAGCTTCCGAGGAATATGGTGTTTCTTACCAACAAATATATAACTGGGTTAGGAAGTATAAAGAGAATGGTATAGATGGATTAAAAGATAAACGTGGGAAAAACAAGCAGCAAGATTTATCAGAAATAGAACTAATAAAATTAAAAAACAAAAAGTTAAAAACAAGAATAGAATACTTAGAAATGGATAAAGCAATCGTAAAAAAGTGGCAAGAGTTCAAGTATCGAAACAAACCTTTTCACTAGGTCATAAAGAATATTTATATCAAATGATATTTGAGCTCAATAGAGAACGAAACTATAGTATCAAAATGTTATGTTAGCGTCTAAAAGTGAGCCATAGTGGCTATTATAAATGGTGTAATAAAGAAGTTTCAAATAATGAAAAACGTTCTAAGTTAATTGCGAAAGAAATTAAGCGTATATTTGAGGAATCAAAAGAAACCTTCCGTGTAGTAAGAATACACTATGCTTTAAGAAGAGAATGTAATCTAAATATTAATATAAAATGTATTAGGAGGATTATGAGAATTCTTGGTTTACAAGCACAAATCAGGAAAAAGCGTCCCAATTGGATTAGAGTCAAACCACATTTTACAGCCCAAAATATATTAAATAGAAACTTTGAAGCTAAAAAGCCTAATCAAAAATGGTTTACTGATATTAGTTATTTAAATTATGGAAAAGGTCCAAAAGCGTATATTAGCGCTATAATTGATCGGTACGATTTAAGTATAGTGGCTTATAAAGTAAGTAAACGTAATGATTTAAAACTCGTTATGGACACATTAAGATTAGCCTTACAAAATAACGATGTATCTAATACAGTTATACATAATGATCGAGGTTTTCAATATACTTCTAAGCATTACAAGAAATATTTAGATACAAATAAAGTGAAAATTAGCATGTCAAAAGCAGGAAGTTGTTTAGATAACCAACCGATAGAAGCTTTTTGGGGCACGTTGAAATCAGAATATTACTATAGAAATCAATTCAGTACATACGAAGATCTAGAAACAGGAATCAGCAAATATATAGATTATTATATGAATAAAAGATACGTTCCAAAATTTGATGGATTAACACCAAATGAATATCGGAACGTATCTTAATTAAAGTTTTTGTTTTTAAGTTGTCCACCTTGACGGGAGTGGTTTATAGGCGGATGGTTATTACAAAATCACACAAAGACACCGTCTTACGAACGTGCTTGTCAGGGTAACATGTTTGCGCATGTTACTCTTGTATCTTATTTATTCAATGTTGAGTTTTATTCCTCTTTTGTTAATTCTAACGTGTCGTCTTCATTACCGTATTGTGTTGGATTTTCTATGACTAATTTATCACCTTTAACTTTATAATTTAATTTCATCTGTTCTCCTTCTAAGCTAAAGGTCATAACTTTTTCATCAGAATTAATGTTACCATCAATTGTTCCATCACTTTCACCTATACCTAAAAACCCTTCAGATTCCATTGCATTAAGGTGTAATGAAGCATTATCTGATTCACTGTCTGCAGTAATGCTCATATCGTTATTGGAATAAGTACCATCAACTTTACTACCACACGCAGTTAATAAAAATAAGCTTGATAAACAAATAATGAATAACTTTTTCATTATTAATACCTCCTATATTCTGGTTGTTTTCTATTATTTAATAAATCATTATTGTCACTCGCATATGCACTGGCCTTTCTACTATTATTCACAGCATCAGCACTTTGAGTAGCTGCTATTTCAGAGTTTTGTCTAGCGGCGTATGCATCAATTGCAGCTTGTTCAGTATTACTAATCATAACTTGCTGATTCTGTTCCATACGTGCTCTATGTTGTTCAGTTTCATATAAATTAATTGCTTCTTTTAAGTTATCAGCTCTACCATCTCTTAAATATATAAATAAATTTACAAGTGCATTTAAGTGAGAGTATGAATTTGGAATACGCTGATATTCAGAAGATTGTAAAATAAGATTATTAATCTTTGGGATAAGTTGTTCAGAATTTTTAATTTGATTTAAACGAGGTTTTACAACAGTATTTTCTAGTTCATTCATTTCATTTTTGTATTTTTTTGTGGCAAAAGGTTTTAATTTAAATTTTTTAAATAAAATAATATAAATCAAAAGAATGATGAAAAATTTCCAACCTATAAAAGTAAAAAATAATAGCGGAAGACATATCCAATTT
>NZ_PPRL01000132.1 GCF_002902235.1 Staphylococcus ureilyticus | reverse complement strand
CAATTTATTGAGATAGCGGTACTTATGCATGAGTTTTTGCTCATGCATTCCTTTTACTTTTTCACGCTTTCCTCACTCACTTACCACTTGTAAGCTCGCTTCGTCTCTCGTTTACTTCGTCAGCTTCAAACGCTTTCTTTTGTCAGTTTGCAGTTCTTCGAACTGGGAAGTTAAGCTCCTTTTACGTAAAAAAAGAGACCTTTCGGTCTCGGCTCATCGCATCCTATTTACTTGCCTGGCAACGTCCTACTCTTGCGGAACGTAAGTCAGCTACCATCGGCGCTAAGCAGCTTTTCTGACTTCAGGCAAGCGTTCGCATCTTTCCTCAGTTTCACGCTTTCCTCACTCACTTACCGCTTGTAAGCTCGTTTCGTCTCTCGTTTACTTCGTCAGCTTCAAACGCTTTCTTTTGTCAGTTTACAGTTCTTCGAACTGAGAAGTTAAGCTCCTTTTACGTAAAAAAAGAGACCTCTCGGTCTCGGCTCATCGCATCCTATTTACTTGCCTGGCAACGTCCTACTCTTGCGGAACGTAAGTCCGACTACCATCGGCGCTAAGGAGCTTAACTTCTGTGTTCGGCATGGGAACAGGTGTGACCT
>NZ_PPRL01000131.1 GCF_002902235.1 Staphylococcus ureilyticus | reverse complement strand
GGTTCTGTTGCAAAGTTGAATTTATAGTATAATTTTAACAAAAAGGAGTCTTCTGTATGAACTATTTCAGATATAAACAATTTAACAAGGATGTTATCACTGTAGCCGTTGGCTACTATCTAAGATATGCATTGAGTTATCGTGATATATCTGAAATATTAAGGGAACGTGGTGTAAACGTTCATCATTCAACGGTCTACCGTTGGGTTCAAGAA
>NZ_PPRL01000130.1 GCF_002902235.1 Staphylococcus ureilyticus | reverse complement strand
TCTTAATGTGCTCTCGTTTATAACAATTCCTCTAGGTATTATTATTGGTAATAAAAAAATATTTACTGTATGTAATGTGGAGAACGAATTTCTAGAAAAATTTAGCCATCAAAATTTAAATTTACATTTTCATAGCCGATTCGCGCTCAATATATTATTAACGATCGCGAATCATTATAATAGAAACCTTAGATTATTAAATAAAACGAGATTACGTATAGAACGTGATTTAAAAAATAATGTTACAAACAAACAACTATATAATTTAATGGAAGTTGAAAAGAGTTTAGTTTATTTCTTAGCAGCATTAAAAGGTAATGAAACGATAGTAAAGAAACTTTTCAGATTACCTGCAATTAAACGATTTGAAGAAGATGAAGATTTGTTGGAAGATTTAGTCATAGAAAATAATCAAGCTTTAGAGACCACAAGATTATACACGGATATATTAGAAAGTATTACAACTTCATATGCATCACTACTTTCAAATGAAATGAATAATACGATGAAAACATTGACATTATTTACTGTCTTTTTAACATTACCAACTTTAGTATTTAGCTTTTTCGGCATGAATGTTCCATTACCTATTGATGAACATAGCTATGTCTCTTGGGTTATCGTGATCGCTATTTCATTAATTATCGTTTCATGTGTAGGCGCATTTCTATGGCGAAAGCAAAAGTTTTGATATAAAGCAAACACACATTTAAAAATAACTAGATATAAAACTTATGCTCAATATAAAAGATTCAATCATGTGTTATTGTACTGAATCTTAAAATTTGTACTTTGGTTTTCTGTAATATTCTAAAGGCTTGTTTCCTCAAAAATTTTAGGAGACATGCCTTTTAAATTTATTTCACTTATTTTTATTAAAATTTATATATTTGAAATAGCTTGTCAACTCAGATTAAGGTTCAAAAATAAAAACGTCAATTTCTATATGATTAGAATTGACGTTTTTAAATATTATAATCCAAACTATTTTTTTGCTGATGGTAAAAATGAATATTAGCTGAGTTTAATTTGATACTGGCCTTAACCTAAAGGCATAATATCTTCTTTAGTAATATCATCGTAATAATATTTTATTT
>NZ_PPRL01000129.1 GCF_002902235.1 Staphylococcus ureilyticus | reverse complement strand
CATTTAACATATGCTAATTATATCGTAAGTTTATAAATAAATCATTTTAGCCATGTCGTTTTTCTTAATAATTATTTCTTTTATTTTCATTTAGAATATTTTAATGATCAACTATACGCCAATTTATAATTCAAACTTTAGTAGGATAAATTCTTAGTTGATATTTTTTAATGTTAGTTATAAAATTATAAGTTATAGTACAAATTTCTCTTTACAATAATTTAATGAAATAATCAAAAACTTAACATTAGATCAATATTGTAATATATACAAAATCACATACGATGGGGAGCTTCATACATGAATAAATTTTTAAAATACCTTTTAATATTTCTATCTTTAATTCTTGTAGTTGTTCCAGTTATATTTGCCGTTTTATTACTTAAATCGTCACAAGGTGCATTTGAGCATTCATTGAATACGAGCGATACTTCTAGAGAATCAAGTATTCGTGAATCTAAAGTAAACCCGTCTAAAGATCCAATCTCTATTTTATTTTTAGGTATCGATGATAATAGTGGTCGTGAAAAGAATGGGCAAAGCGCTGAACAATCAAGAACTGATGCAATGATATTATCTACTTTTAACGCAGATAAAGAACAAATTCGAATGTTAAGTATCCCACGCGATACAATCAGTTACATTCCAGAAGTCGGCTATTATGATAAAATTACACACGCGCATGCATACAACGGCCCTACAGCTTCTATGGATTCAGTAGAAGCTACATTAAATGTGCCCGTTGATTATTATGTAAGAATTAACATGGAAGCATTCGTGGATGCCGTTGATGAACTCGGTGGCATTGAATACGATGTTCCATATAATATTTCTGAACCAAATACAAACGATACAGGAAAAATAAAAGTGAAAAAAGGTCACCAAAAACTAAATGGAGATGAAGCTTTAGCAGTCGCTAGAACACGTCATCAAGATTCAGATTTAAAACGTGGCCAAAGACAGATGGATTTAATTAAAAAGCTATTTATTAAAGCTCAAAAAGCAGATTCATTCAGTAAATTAGATGATGTAATTGAAATAGTAGGTAAAAACGCGAAGCATAATTTAAGTTATAAAGAAGTAAAAGCACTAGCTACATCTTACTTAAAAGATGATGTTAAAATTAAAAGTAAACAGCTAGAAGGTCAAGATGATTATTTAAATGGTGTTTATTACTATAATCCTAATATTAAAAATATACAAGATACTGCAAATCTTTTGCGCAGCGATTTAAATTTACCTAAAATTAAAGATACAGACGATTTCTTAAATAAACGTGTCATCGACTTTTATGGTACACTCGTACCACAAACAGAAATTGATAGTAGTTTATTACGTAAAAATCAAAAAGATAGCTCTGAGGAAGATGAAGACGATTCAAATTCACAATCGGAACAAAATAATTCAAATTCACAAGATACAAATTCTACAAATGAAAATCAACAAAATAATATGAATCAAACAGATAATAACCAAACGACAGAGCAACCGAACGATTCAAATCAACAATCTGATTACAACCAACAAATAGATCCTAACCGACAGCAGCAGGATCCAAATCAACAACAAAACACACAAGAGTTACAAACAAATCTATATTAAGCTGTAGAGAGGAGATCGCGACATGTCACGAAAAACATATGAAAAATTAGCGAATATAAACGGTATGTTTAACGTTTTAGAACAACAATTAATCCATAGTAAGGATATGGCACTTTTTAGAAATGAATTTTTCTATGTTAATCACGCACATCGTGAAAACTATGAAGCTTTACGAATCTACTACAAGGATAGTGAAACCAACCCTGTTGTAGACGGTGCATGTTATATCGTAGCACTACCCGAAATTTTTGATAAAGTTGATGTTTTTGAATCAGAACTACCTTTTTCTTGGGTTTATGACCAAAATGGTATAACGGAAACAATGAAAGAACTTAGTGTACCACTACAATATTTAATTGCAGCAGCCCTTGAAGTAACAGACGTCAATTTATTTAGGCCGTCAGGTTTTACTATGGGGATGAACAATTGGAATATTGCACAAATGAGAATTTTTTGGCAATATACTGCATTAGTACGTCAAGAAGCTCAATAATACATTAAATAACTACCCTATTACATTATAATTGTGATAGGGTAGTTTTATTATATTCAAAAGAAATGAGGTTTTATCATGTTCGAAGTGGTTACTACATCTAAAATGTTGGATGATGCATACGAAATTAGAAAAGCAGTTTTTGTTCGTGAACAAGGAGTCCCGCTTGAAAATGAAATAGATCAATTTGAATCTAGCGCTACTCATGTCATAGGTTATGATGAACTACACTCCCCTTTTGCAACTGGAAGGTTTAGACCCTATCAAAATGGAGCAAAAATTGAGCGCGTAGCAATTTTACCAACACATAGAAAATCAGGTCATGGCAAAGCTTTAATGCTTTTCATTGAAACAGTAGCAAAAGAACAAGGGTATAATATGTTAACGCTTAATGCCCAATGCCATGCACAACGCTTTTATGAATCATTAGGTTATAAGGCTTCAGGTGATATTTTCTTAGAAGAAAATATTGAACATATTTTAATGAATAAAACAATTTGAACTAAATAATTTAATAAAGTTGCAGTTAATGTACATCTTTATTATGTAATATTCCAAAGAGTGTAATATTTTAATATATTTGAAATTAGGCGTATTTCCGCCTTTTCTTAAATTATTTCTACTTTTTTAGTGTCTTAATAAGATTAATTTTATATTACAAATCTATGAAATCAATTCAATTAAACTATCTTCGTATTATAATGGTATTAAATATTAATAATAAAAGGGGCAGTTAAATGACTAATAAAAAGTTGAATTATAAGGTACCTTCAATAGTTGCATTGACGTTAGCTGGTACAGCTTTGACAACCCATTATGCACATGCAGCTGATAATACACAAAATCAGAAATCAAATAAAAATGTGTTGAATGATGAAAATACCTTAAAGCAAAGCGAAGAAATAAAATCTGAAGTTAGTAATCCAACGACAAATATTTCAGGGACACAAACATACAATGATCCAAGTCAAGTGCAAGAACTCAAGTCAGATGAACCTGAAAATTATGATGCACAATTAGACGAACTAAACAAAGACACATCAAGTCAAAATACATATTCTACACAAAATCAAGAAAATCAAAATAATTCTGACAGCAATAAAAATACAGATGCCCAAGCCGTAAATAATGATGTTTCTATAAGTACTGATGTGAAAACCGACAGCACTAACGTAGCAGATCAGAATGATGATAAAACTACTGTTGCTCAAGATGATAATGCTTCGGATGTTGCTGACTCTGAGGTAGCTTCTGATGAATCAACTTCTGGTTCTGCAAACGATAACAGTACGGCTTCGAACACTAACGAAAGTAAAGAAGACAGTACTAACATAGCAGATCAGAATGATGATAACGCTAATGTCGCTCAAGATGATAATGCTTCGGATGTTACTAACTCTGAGGTAGCTTCTGACGAATCAACTTCTGGTTCTACAAACGATAACAGTACGGCTTCCAACACTAATGAAAGTAAAGACGACAGCACTAACGTAGCAGATCAGAATGATGATAACGCTAATGTCGCTC
>NZ_PPRL01000013.1 GCF_002902235.1 Staphylococcus ureilyticus | reverse complement strand
ATAACATCCTTGTTAAATTGTTTATATCTGAAATAGTTCATACAGAAGACTCCTTTTTGTTAAAATTATACTATAAATTCAACTTTGCAACAGAACCAATAAGATAAATGAAAAACATTAGATTCATAATTCAATCCCTCAAAATCTACACCCAAAGATTTGAGAAATTGAATTATTGAAGACTTTTTTCAACTTTATATAGATATTTATATCAATTTCTTTTATTATAATTTAACCGTAAAAGCATTTCGCGACGATAAATGTTACAACCGATAAACAAATAGATACAACAATGACAACTATTAATGGTTTGAAAGCACGATCTTTTAAGTCTTTAAAGGAAACATTTAACCCTAATGCAACCATTGCCATCAATAAGCATATAGTCGTGACATTATCGATAATTTGCATAACCATGTGTGGCAATGGCACATAAGTATGGAACAGTGCCATCATGACAAAACCAAGTAAAAAGTAAGGTACATCAATACGTTTTTTTTCGGTCTCGCCCTGTGATTTAAATCTCATAATTAGAATTAAAATAATACTCAAAGGTATTAATAAAAACACACGTCCCAGTTTTCCTAACAATCCAATACTCAAAGCTGCTTGACCTGAGAAATCCGCAGCAAGAATTACATGTGCAATTTCATGTAAACTTGTGCCTGACCAGACCCCAAATACTTCAGGAGATATTGTAAAAACAGAATATATCACAGTATATGCAAGTGAAAATATAGTGCCAATAAGTGCGACAATCCCGATACTAATCGCAGAATCTTTTTCTCTGGACTTTAATATTGGAGATATTGCTGCAATAGCCGCCGCGCCACATACCCCAGTGCCAATACCTAATAATAGCGTGAGGTGTTTATCCCCTTTAATGTATTTATTTAGTAACAACATTAACCCGATACTAAAAAGGATGACTCCAATATCGATTAATAACAAACCGCTACCTTTTCCAATCACATCATAAATATTTAACTTTAATCCATATAATATAATAGCTAATTTCAGTAACCGTTTAGATGAAAATGCGATGCCTGAACGATATGCTTCAGGGTAACCCTTAAAATGTCTATATAGAATCGCAATCAGTATAGCAATTGTTAAAGCACCTATCTTATCTAAAAATGGTAACTTTGAGCCTAATAAACTTATAACTGCGATGATAAATGTGAATAATAAACCATAAATAAAGGCTTTACTTTTTAAGGTCTTCATTTTTTAACTCCTCCTTTATCAAAAGCTTAGCACCGCAAAGTTATAACGTGAAATAAATATTAAGTATATTACTCATAACAATTTTGTTATAATAGAGGGGCTCAAATGTCAGGAGGCCTAGTTAATGGATTCATTAAAAGTTCTAACTGAAGTAGTTAAAACGCAAAGCTTTACTAAGGCTGCAGAAAATTTATATACTTCACAGCCATCAATAAGTCGTGATATTAAACGATTAGAACTGGAATACGATGTAAAAATTTTCGAATTTAGACATTCTAAAATGTCTTTAACGAGTGATGGGGAGAAACTATTTCAATATGCTTTACAGCGTGAGCATTTAGAACAAACCTTAAGACACGATTTGAAAATGCAGCCTGATACGATTTCGGGAGATTTAACGGTAGGGAGTAGTTACACGTATGGCGAATATCGATTGTCACAACATCTTACTGATTTAGCAAAAAAATATCCTGAATTATATATTCATGTGCAATTAAATAATTCTGATACAGTATTACAACATATTAAGAATAACATTATCGATTTAGGTATAATCGAAAAAGAGGTTCAAAGCAATATCATATACAGTAGACGTATTGCTCAAGATGAAATAGTATTAATTCGTAAAAAATCATCATCTCCAAATAAAGCAATATGCTTTATCAGAGAACGTGGATCAGGTACACGCGTTTACCAAGAAAATGCATTATCACAAATGACTTCATCATCCTATTTAGTAGAAATTAATAATACAAATCTAATTAAAAATATGGTCCATGCTGGTAACGGCTTTTCTATTGTTTCTAAATCCACATTAACGCCGTATGATTTAGAAAAACTAGAAGTAACAAACTTAGACATCACACGCTATTTCTATTTAGTCATACATAAAGATAAGTATATTGATACGAAGCTTAATGAAGTCATCAAAAATTTGGTTTCATAAATTTTGATTTTTGTATTATTTATTCTAAATTTAATGCACGTTCCAATGACAATCTATTTTATAAATGGCTAAATATCTGTTTAGAAGCCATCCAAGAAAATATAAGCATCTAACTACATTTTTAAAATCTAATTACTCAAAAAATAAAGATAAAGTATAAACTCTCAATATATAACATTCATAATTTACCCTTTAAATTCTTTACAATTAGTATCGAAAATATTAAAACGATACCTTGTAACTAATATCGTATATATCACTTTGCATTCCCACCTGCTATGATGTTATAATGTATTTAACAAAAAGTAGTTCCATTGGAACACCGAACCCCCAACCTACTGGAATAGGTTGGGGGTTCTTTTTGGTGGGCTATGTCGCCTTATTATTTATTGCGGCTGTTTAGCCAAAACGTAAAACCCGCAATTATGCATCCTGAAACAACAGGTGCAATTATACTAACAAAAAGCAGTTCCACTGGTCTCACCTCCTTCCGTCGAATATATCGCCGGAAGTTAAGACGACTCTGTTATTATATCATTTGTGAAAGTGTAAGCATATCTACTTCCGATAAGTTGAATTATGTGAAAATCAAACTTATAACTCATTATAGGCCATAACTTTACGTACGTTTTTAAGTACGTTATAATATAGAATAAAGAAAGGACGTGACTAATAATGAATATTAAAACGCCTACTAATGCGAGAAAAGAATTCTATGAACTACTTAAACAAGTTAATGATAGCCACGAACCCGTTATTATAAACAGTTCTAAGAGTGAAAATAACGCCGTAATCATAAGTCAAAAAGATTGGGATAGTATTCAAGAAACATTATATCTTGAATCAACAGGAACTATGGATAAAGTACGAGAGCGTGAAAAAGATAACAGTGGCTATACCGATATCGATAGCTTAGATTGGGATACTATCTAATGAGTAATTACAGGGTTTCTATTAAAAATTCAGCAAAATCTGATTTAAAGAAAATTAAACAATCGCAGTTGAAAACACAATTCTTAAAAATTGTAGACACATTAAAAGAAGACCCTTATTTTCCGAGCCAGTCTTTTGAAAAGTTGCAACCTAAACACTTAGGGCGCTATTCAAAAAGAATAAACCATCAACATAGAGTTGTTTACACAGTTGATGAAGATGATAAGAAAGTTTTTATCCTTTCTGCATGGTCACATTATGAATAAAAGCAGCTAATTTTTAGTTATGGGTTATATATTAAAATAGCATATGGGCATTTATGTAATACAATATTATTATTGATTTGTATAGAAAAAGGACAACATGCGCTAACATGTTGCTAAATGAGCCCGTTCGGAAGACGGTAGTCTTATTATTTATCTAAAAATAACCATTAACCGGCTAAAGTTGGATGGTTATTTTTTTTTGGCCTTTATTACTAAATAATCACTAGTAAATAATAAATCGAAATTTAAGATATGAAGTATTAATTAATCATATTGATGTATTTGATTATATATCATTACTAAATTGGTTAGATAAAATAAATATAATAGAACCATATGCTATAATCGGAAAAATAAAAAGTGGTTTCAATTCATATATGAGTGTTAATTTTAAAAATGATGCAGTAAAACAAATGAAACGGATTGATGAAATTATTTAGGGAACTATTAATATAGTTCTCTTTTCCCTACAAGTGATGTAAAAGATGCATTAAGTTAATAAAGTATATTTCAAATATCTTTAGAGGAATTTATATTATGTATAGATTCCTCTTTTTTATAACATTTAATTAGTATTTCAAAAACTAAACCTCTTGCATTAACTTATAACTAAGTTTAATTGCATTTAATAAATCAAAAATAAAAATGTGGTTATTTGATTTATTAAAGTATATAAAATGTTCCTAATTAGCGTCACATTTTATATACATTAATTGGTTGTTTATTAATAAACGAACTCAATTAAGATGATTAAAGTTTATTAATATAAAACTTATAACATTATATTAATGGTAATTAATAGAACAACTTATATTGTTTATTCTTGCCTATTAATTATATCAGCGACTCCTTTTAGACTCCCTGATAACAGGATAAGGAGGAACAATGCCATTGCCATGGCCCCCAGCATAGCTGGGGTTCTCTAAACTTATCCTTTAACACTATAAATACTGATGTGATAGTGTTTATATAATAATTTATAACACTATAACAATAGAGTTTGTGTATTTTTACATGGCATTTTTATGAGCATTTACCGAACGGCATATCCCTTGTCCCACAAGAGGTTTAAAAACGAGGACTCTTTAGAGTCGTTATAGACTCCCTAAAGGAGTCTGGATTTTATGTATTTTATTTAAATTAACGACTATTTGTGAAATACTTAACATGTATTGTTCACATAATTTATTCGTCTTAAATTAACCTTTGAAATTATTTTTATGTAGTAACTTATGTTGATACATTAACGGTACCAGAATAAAAAAGTGTTCAGTTAAAATATTTAACTGAACACTTAATGTTTAAATAAATGTATTTACATCTTCATTTATTTGATTATCTTTATTGTTATTGTCATTAGTTATTAATTTGTTTGTATCATCTTTATTGATTAATTGTTTTATGAATTGAGCATTTTCTCAGTAGTTTATTGTGATAGATAATCTTCTTTATAACGTATTATTTCGTTTTCTTTATCTAATATAAAGTTTGAATTTTCATCAATTTTAACTTCTCCATAATTCAATTCTTCAAAGTTAATGTTTTTATATAACTGATTTAGTTTCTTTTATATACCTTCTATTTGTTTAATTTTTCTAGGCACTACCATAATAAAGTGATCCTTCCTATTTTGGTTTATCATTTGATCTAATTTCAGTTTTACTATTCATAGATGTTAATTCATGAACTACATCGTTACTAAAGTAACGAGTTTCTAGGAACACTCATGACTTGTTTTACTTATTTCAAAGTAAAACAGCGGTCTAAGTTATTTAACTAAGGCTTGTTCCAAGCCAATGTGCATTATATTTTTTGCTGCATTAATATCTCGGTCATGTTCCACATTACATTTTGGGCATGACCATTTTCTTATGTCTAAATCTTTTTTACCACTATCAAAACCACAATGTGAACATTTTTGTGATGTTTTGTAAGGATTAACAACGACACATTGTTTGTCATACATTGCACACTTATACTCTAAAAATACTCTGAATTGTCTCCATGATTGACTAGCGATACTTCTTGCAAGTTTATGATTTTTAATCATATTGTTAGTTTTTAAGTCTTCGATCACAATAACATCATAGTTTTCAACAAGTTCAGTCGTTATTTTATGTAGATAGTCTTTTCTAGTATTAGCTATTTTTTCGTGGATACGTGCAACATGTTGTCTTGCCTTTTGATAGTTTTTAGTGTCTACTAATGCAATGCCTTCGGCTTTTGCTTTCAATCGTCTTCTAGCTAATCGCTTTTCCCAAAAATGTAATTGTTTTTGATATTTTAAGTGTAATTTTTGAGAGCGATATTTTTGGCCATCTGACGTAATGGCTAAATCAGAAACACCTAAGTCAATACCTAAATACTTTCCTGTTTTTGGTAATGCTTGATTTTCGCTAGTTACCAATACAGACATATAATACTGACCTGTTGCGTTTTGTTTAATCGTTACTGACTTGATACGCTCGTTTTCGATATGCTTCAAACTTGATTTACACTTTACCCAGGCTAATTTAGGCAATTTAATATATCTTTGATTATGATTGAATCTAATATTGTTGCCTCGGATCGTGCTTAAATAAGATTGCCTGTTATTTTTTCTGGATTTAAATTTAGGGTAGCGACAATAGCCTTTAAAGAAACGGTCAAATGTCTCAGACAATGTTTTAACAGCACATTGTATAGCTACACTGTCTACATCATTTAACCATGCATATTCTCTTTTCAATTGAGGAATTAGCGAAGACAAAGTTGAATAACTTAACATTTTTAAATCTTTATTATTACGATAGCGTTCATTTAACATACTTAACATTTGATTCCATACAAACCTTGTATGACCCAAGGTCATTTGTATTGTATTAGCTTGTTTTTCATTGGGATATAATTTACATTCAACACCTTTATACATAACAAATCACCTCATTATTTCTTAAACTTATTATATCATACATATGATTAATATTTAAGTCTCTTATGTGTTATAATTAATGTACTTAGGAGGTATACATATGTTAGTAAAAACAAGGACAAATGTTTATGATTTTAACTTTCATTTAGTATGGGTAACCAAATATCGAGCATCAATATTTGATGATGAAAGCAAACGTAAAGTTATGAAGCAAATACTTCAATCTATTGCAGAGAATCATGAAATCATCATTAATGAAATAGAAGTGTTACCAGATCATATTCATATGATGATTAGCTTCAATCCTAAACATGCCCCGAGTTCTATTGTTAAGACACTCAAAGGTCGTTCGGCTCGAGCGTGGTTTAAACAATATCCTGAAACGAAAGAAAAACTTTGGCAAGGGCATCTATGGTCACCAAGTTTTTTCATGGCTACGCTAGGTAATATGTCAAAAGATGTTGTGCAAACATATATTCAAAATCAATTAACCAAATATAATGCAGGTCGCCCAAGACAATGATTCATCTCGGTACTTAAGTGCCGAGTTTTCTCTTCTGGCGACCTCTAATAAATGTATTACAGAATTTAGTGAGTGAGAAAGCCCACAGTTTTAATCGTGTGGATGAGAACGAAAATTTCAAAATGTAATATAACTTACATTCGTATGTTTTATATCTTTGAAAAATTAAATCAGTTTTCAAAAAAGGATTTAATAGCATCTTTCATTTCTGCTTTTAATTGTTCATCTCTCTTGTATCCATTCAAATTAATATATTCCGCATCTTCTTGTACATACTGCAAGAACTTCTTGAATGTATCAATATAAGTTTTATAACTTTCACATTGTGCTTCTAAAAGTTCAACATCTTCTTTTGGTACGCTTGTCTCTAAAGCCATTTCAAGTGTTTGTTTTTCTTTTTTTAACTGTTCAGTATATTCATCTGTGTTATAGACAACTGTAGGTTTGATACGATTACCTAATGCCGCAAGTCGTGTATAAGCTGTTGGATTTAAATCTCTATCTTCTGCTAACGCTTTTACCTTTTTATATTCTTCTTCAGTCAAATTGATATTGATTGTTTTAGCTTTTCTATGACTTTTATTAGTCATTTTTGACCCCTCCGTAACTAAGTAATCACTCATTTATTCATTCAATAATATAGTTAGTAATTACTCAATGTTTTTATAAAAAATAAACTAAGCAAATACTCATCTATTTTAACAAGTTATTAGCTTAGCAATTACTTAGTTTTATCGTATCATATTTAACTTAGTAATTACTAATTAGTTATGTACTGAAATATTGATTAATTTTGGATGAACATAAGGAATCCTTCGGGGAATCTTTAGGGATTCTAAAGATTCCCTGTTATGAGATCCCTTGCGCCCCAAAGGATAGAAGAACCACTATTTTCCAAAGAAAATGCCATGTAAAATTTCATGGATTCTTTTGTGTCCGTTTTTTAAATATGATCCATAAATACTGCAATATCAGTATTTAGATCCTTTAAAGATAAGTTTAGAGAACCCCAGCTATGCTGGGTGCCATGGCAATGGCATTGTTCCTCCTTATCCTGTTGTCCCGGATTCCTTTTAGATTCCCTGTAAATTTAACAAACGATTAAAATAATTTACACGATACAATGCGTAAGTCTTAGTTTGGTATTAATGTAACAGTTAAATAAACATTCATTAATAAAATGAAATTTATAGAATTAAAAAAGACTTAAAGAAAGTGAATTATAAACTCAAAATGATTCAATGGGTAATATAGTAGTAGGGGAACATATTGTTAATGAAATGAAGATATAGCAAAAGTATGATTAGGTTGCAGTCATATTTGTTAAAAGAGGTATAATGATGAATGTCTAAAAGAGTAAAAAATAAAGCTCCTAACAGCATTAATCAATCTGTTAAGAGCTATTACATCACTAATTAAAGAGTTAATAAACTAAATTAACTTTTTAGGAGGAGTCGCCACTCCTCCTTCAATACATCTATATTATAACATTTTACTACCTTTAAAACCATTACGGTTAACTGAAATAATGAAACGATAAGTTCTATTATCAATATTAGATTCCATGCTATCAATTTTATTAATATGTTTAACACATTAATTCTATAAAATGCGTTATAGATCGTTGAGACGCATTCTTTTTGTCATAAAAGTATTTGAATCCTATGCTAGAATTTTAAAATGGATTAAATCAATCTCCCCATTACCAAGACAAGAAGAAACTCGTTTTCAACTCGTTTCTAAAAGCCTAAAAAAGACAACTTGCTTTTAAACTTTTTGTATTGTTGTTTTATCAAAACCAACAGTGTATTTTAAACCATATCCAATCGTTCTATCCATAGCAATATGAGCCAACCAAATCAATGCAATTCCTAATAACAAATCCACTCCCATAGCTAAATAAAGCAAAGTGATCAATATCGGAATTATATAAGAATGACCAATATTATAAATATAACTACCAATTTTATTATTGTATAAATATCCCAACATAGAAATATCAGGAACTAACAAAAATATTAAAAAAAGCCATAATGAAAAACCAAACATAAAATAAACAATCACAGCAGTAATAAAAACAAATGCATTTTCCAGCCTAATCAAATTACCCATAAAACCCCTCCCTTTTTTTATTAGATTACTAAAACTAATTGCTTTATTCCAATTGCTTTATTGACGTTGAGCCTCGGAACCCTTAACAATCCCAAAACTTGTCGAATGGTCGGCTTAATAGCTCACGCTATGCCGACATTCGTCTTCAAGTTTAGTTAAGGGTTCTTCTCATTGATCAATAAATTTTCTCGACATAAATGCGTGGTCTATTTTTTATTCTCTTCTTGATAATCATATTTTTCTGCCATTTCATCAAAATCATCATCTTTATAGAAAAATACAAAATAAACTATGATTCCAATTGGAATACCAAATAAAGGCGTAGTAATAAAACTAGCTATAAGTATCGAAATCACTATTTCAAATAAATCATTTGAATCCCACTTCTTATTTAATAATTCTTTCCACATTTGTTTTATAGTCATAAAAATAAAACACTCCTTTTTAGCAAACTTTATCATAACTCTTACAAAAATTTTGAGTACCTTTATTTTGAATTTTAAGAGGGTATTTTAAAGATTTAGGGGTAAATCATATAGTTTTATACCTAAAAACGTATATAAGCTCTTAAAACGCAAATATGAGCCAAATAAATATATCTTAATTTCACAAACTAAAATTTGAGCAAAGCCAGTGTCGAATTTTTGAGACACTGCCCAGTTACATGCAAATTAAAATTTGCATAGTAAAACTGGTCAACCATTTTTTCAAGTAATAATTTTGTTTTTCAAAATTCCAAATTGCCGTAATTGAATGTGCTTTTTCTTCTTCGTCAGTTGTTTTATCTTCGTCACTTATATTAATCAAATTACCATCTTCGACATCGTCTAAATTTAAAATTTTATGTTTTTGTTTAAGCAATCCACCATAACTCAACATACGTTTTCGGTATAAAACTTTTTCCAAATCATTTACGATTTCTTGATTTTTTTCGTCATCATCAGTTAAAAAATCAGACGACTTAATCGAATATTTTGAGTTCTCTTTGATTGCTGTAAGCTCATTTGAATTATTCGTTAAAGATATTGTATTTAGGCATATTTTGACGACGCATATTAAGCGCATGTATCTCTTCTAGTTCAGCTTTAATCGATTGCATCAAATAACCTTGCATAGCTTCAACCGTTTCATTTTTTTGTAGCAACATCGCTTTAAATCGTTTTAAGACACTGACAAGTTCGAACTCCACGTCTTCTAAACGGTAATATGTATCATGAGCATTATTAAATGATTTTTTTCCTTTAAGTAAAACACTTTTAATAATACGAATTTCTCTAATTTCAAAATTACTTAAGTAATCTTTGATTTGTTGTGGCAATTCTTCAAGCACTTGGAATTTTAAGGCGTCATTATTAAATTCAGTTTGTTGATGATTTGTATGATTCGAATGAGCGTTTTCAGAAATATTGTTAGGTGTATCATTCAAATCATTCGTATCATTGTTCTCAGTCTCTATATAATCAGTATTACTAAATTCAGTATCATTAGACTGTGAATTCAACTGTTCAAGAACTTCCAAATTCACAGTTCCAGAACTTCCAAATTCATTGTTTTGGAACTGTGAATTTGGAAGTTCCTTGCTATGACTGATTTCATTATTATAATTTGGCTTTAATAGATATAATCTATTAGGCTTATTAAGTCCCACTCGCTCTTGAGTAAGTAAGTTAAATTTCACTAGTTCCTTTTTTAATTTTATGATTTTTTGCTCAGCGTAGCCTAAGTATTCACACAAATGCTTGTTACTAAAAATAAAATAAATATTATTATTTTTATCTACCCATTCATTTTGTATAGATAATTCAAAACGATCCTTTAATAATGCATACATAATTTTGGCCTCTGCTGACATTTTCTTGAAATATGCATCTTCAAATAAGTATTTAGGTAATTGATAGAATCTTTCAGTTTTCACTTGAGATAAATTATATTTCTCAAAATTTGGCATAATAAAAACCTCATTTCCATTTATTTAGAAGTTGAGGTAATAAAACAATTTTTACGTAAGTTACATGTTTTGTGCTTGCACTTAGATGATTAGATATATATAATACAAGTATCAAAAAAATATATAAACAAACGAATGCGAATCGTTTTATTACCAAGAGCCGATGCTACGCCAATAGCATTGGCTCTTTTAATTTTCATAAAGTAATATTAACACTTTTAAATACGCATATAAAGCGTTTTAAAAATCGTTAGGATAATATTAAGTACCTAAAAATCTTAGAACAGGTTTATTTAGTGCCTAATTAATTAGCAAAACGGTTTGTAGGTACCTAATTAGGTGCTTAGGCACTAAATTAGGTAGTCAAATTATGTAGTAAAAGATGAAAAATTTATTGTTAGGTGGTAAAATTTAGGTACCTAATTTAGTACCTAAGGATGATTTGTATGAAAACTATTAAAATACTTGCTGATGAATTGAATGTAACTAAACAAACTATTGTTAATAATGCTAAAAATTTAAATATTACTTTTTCAAAAGAAAATGGTATTAATTACATTAGTGATAATGATTGTTTGAAAATTATAGAAAAAATAACAAAAAAAGAAAGTACCATAGAAAAGCAGGAAACAGTTAAAAAAGAAACACCTAATGAAAATACTTCCGAAGTTAAAAATGTGGAGTATAGTAATTTAGGTACTTCTGAGACATTAAAAACAAAAGTAAACGAATTAGAAAAACAAATAGAAATCTTTAAAACCCGAGCTGAAAATGACGAAAAATATATTGAGAACCTAACAAAGCAATTAGATCAGCAAAATAGCAATGTTAATACATTAAACAAACTATTGGAAAATCAACAAATATTGGCTTTAGAAAGTAATAAAAAAATTCAAAAACTAGAAAATCAATTAGAGGAAGAAAGACAGCTTAATTATTCCTTTGATACATCTTCTAATGATAGACAAAATGTTAAGGCGCAAGAAGCAAAGTTTACCGAAGAAACTAAAGATTTTAATCAGCAACCAGAAAAGGAACAGCCCATAGAGGTACAGCATAGAGATATCTCTGAAGAAAAAGAGGATGAGAACATCAACGAAAAACCATCCACAAAAGACGATACACAATTTAAAGAAATAGATAGTGAAGATGAAGAGATGGAAGAAAAACAACCTAAAAAAGGCTTTTGGAGTCGTTTGTTTGGTAGCTAATATAATTAATTAGGCACTAAAAGATTATAATCTTTTAGTGCCTTTTTTATAGTGAGAACTTCTGATAATCATCGATTATGTAAAATAACGGATAAGGTATTCAAATTTAAATTTGAATACTGATATACTTTTTGTCATTTCTTAATTTATGTTTATAGATTTGTGTAGTGATTATAGTTTAATTAAGAGAAGAGCGTATAAAAACATACGCTATAGTAAATATTATTAGCATAGTTAAATGTGTTTTTTTAAAAACAATAAATTTGTAATGAATTCTCGGATGATAGCATTGGCATAGAAATAATATGCTGGATGACTACCTATAACAGAAGCATTTAAGTTGACTTTTTTAGAAATAACAGTTGCTCTAAGTATATGGAAATTATTAGATACGATTGTAATATATGAGGGATGTTTTTCCTTAGAAACTATCTTTTCCTTAGAATACAACAAATTTTTATATGTATTAGTAGATTTACTTTCAATTATAATGACCTTTTCAGGAATATTTTGAGAATAAAGATATTTGGCCATGGCGACACCTTCGCTTATCAATTCATCCTTTCCTTGTCCACCGCTAACTATAAACACAGCTTTAGGATAACGTCGTTGTAATTCAATACCTTTGTCTAATTTAGAACGTAAGAGGGGGCACATCTTCTCCAATTAAACCAGAGCCTAAGATTATGATGTAATCAGGTTTTTTATAGTAAGCTAATCTACTTATGATTTTTGAATATAATATTTGGTATATGAACACAATGTTCATGTACCAAAAGACAAAAGTTAAATATTTTACAACTAGCCCTTCTTGGAAGTGATATATAAAGTATGGTTGATAGTTAATAACCCAAAAATTAAATAATATAAATAAACCATATGCTAATACAAGCAAGTTTGTTAGTTTGCTACCTTCTTTAACGATGATTTTTCTCGAATTGATTAAGCTTAAAATAAAAACTGCAAGTAATAAAATAGGAAAAACAAAATTGAAAATCAAAAGGTAAAATACATTAAATGTGTTTTCTTTACTTATAATAGGCATGAATAAGTCAAAAACATTAATACCACCTAGTAGTATAATTAATGCCAATATATATTTTTTTATACTGTCTAGACTCAACGTATATTGATCCTATAAATAAAAAGATTAATAACCCGACTATAACTATTAATGGCTTGAAAGCATGATCTTTTAAATCTTTAAAGGAAACATTTAACCCTAATGCAACCATAGCCATTAATAACTATGTGTGGCAATGGCATATAAGTATGCAACAGTGCCATCATAACAAAACCAAGTAAAAGTAAGGCACCTCAATACGTTATTTTTCTGTTTCATTATGTGATTTAATTCTCATAATTAGAATTAAAATGATACTCAAAGGTATCAATAAGAACACACGCCCCAATTTACCTAATAAGCCAATACTTAAAGCTTCTTTTCCTGAGAAATCTGCAGCAAGAATTACATGTGCAATTTCATGTAAACTTGTGCCCGACCACACACCATATACTTCAGGAGATATTGCAAAAATGGAATATTTCACAGTATATATAAGTGAAAATATCGTCCCAATAAGTGCGACAATACCAATGCTAATAGCAGAATCTTTTTCTCTAGATTTTAATATTGGGGAAACGGCTGCAATAGCTTCTGCACACCATACCCCAGTGCCAAACCTAATAATAATGTAAGATGTTTGTCTCCTTTAATGTATTTATTGAGTAACAACATCAACTCAATACTAAAGAAAATTATTCCAATATCGATTAATAACAAACCGCTACCTTTCCCATTCACATCATAAATATTTAATTTTAATCCATATAATATAATAGCAAACTTTAACAAACGTTTAGATGAAAAGGCAATGCCAGAACGGTATGCTTGAGGGTAACCCTTAAAATGTCTATATAAAATCGCAATCAGTATCGCAATTGTTAAAGCGCTTATCTTATCTAAAAATGGTAACTTGTTTCATACGAGAGCGAGGTTCTGGTACAAGAACCTATCAAGAAAGAGCATTATCACAATTGAACTTATCTTCTTATTTAGTAAAAATTAATAGTACAAGTTTAATTAAAAATATGATTCACGCTAATAATGGATTTTCTATAGTCTCAAAGTCTATATTAACACCTTATGATATAAAAAATAGAAGTGAAAAACATAAATATTGTTCACCATTTTTATTTAGTTATGCATAAGTACATTGATTCAAAGATTAATGAAGTAATAAGAACTTTAACTTCGTCGATAAATACGTGACATCTAGTGATATTTATAAAATACATGATTCAAAAAAATGTGATTGAAAGATTAGAAATAGAAAATATGCTGCTTATCATATTTACCGAAGACACGTGAATATTTAAAAGAAAATTATCAAAAGTTCACAGGATGTATGTATCCAATCCTAACAAATACCCTCATTGTTCTTTGTTAAATCAATGTATAGAAAGTAAAGATGCTATCAAATAAATAAGACGACACGTATGGCAAAATGATTGAGATATAATTGAAGACTTAATATTTTTTGATACTGTAAAACTAAATATAAATTGTAACGTCAAAAAATTGAAATAAAATTTGAAGTTGCAAAAGAATAGCTTGGTATGAGAAGAACGACGATATAGATATATCAAAAAAAGTTTACATGCATATCAGGTTTATTTGTGTTGCCATGTATCTCTTAAGAAAATGACAATGTGGCTTGTAAAAGTCTCGCAAAGGTCTGAAAGTCCAATTTTATTTTTGAGATTAAGATATATTTATAAAAAACAAACCAAATGTCATAAAGGTATTTGGTTTGTATAAGTTCTGATAAGATCATCAAACATAATCATTTTTATTTTTTTTATTTTTTTAAAATATTTTTTATTATTATGTTGCCTGAAAACATAAAGTGTATTACAATACTTAAGAAGTAAAATAACTATTTGAATATTAAAAATAGGGGGATTTTAGTTATGAAAAAAGAAAAATTTAGTATCCGGAAATATAAGATGGGAGCATCATCTGTGCTATTAGGAACTTGTTTAGCAATAAGTATTGGGAATGTGGGAGAAGCACATGCATCAGAAACAAAACATTATGAAGCAAGCAATAATTTAAATCACTCAGAAACGGTTGATGGGGGTCAACTATCAAAAAAAGAAAAAAACTTAGTTATTAACAATGCAGAAACACCAAAAGAAAATACTGTTAATCCAGATACAGTATCTTCTGACGAGAAAAACGTAGATAACAATGTAATTTCATCTACAACTGAGGAAAAATCAAATACAAATACTGTTAATCCAGATACAGTATCTTCTGACGAGAAAAATGTAGATAACAATGTAATTTCAT
>NZ_PPRL01000128.1 GCF_002902235.1 Staphylococcus ureilyticus | reverse complement strand
TTTAAAAAACTTTGTAAAAGCGGTTTACAGTACATATAAGCATATGTATAATATGATTCATAAACAAAAATTAAATAAGTTTTGATGAGGCGCATCAATCATTAGTAAATTTTAGAAGAACCTGTCTGCTAGCAGCTAATTTTGAAAGGGTGAGATGCCGAAACAGTTATAATAGCAGCTTATAACAAGTTGGACTTTATGGTTAAGAGCTAAGAGTCTGTCATTATTTTAAAATAATGGAGTGCATCACTTGTATATAAATTATAGAACAGGTTCGCATTCCGGACTTGTTCTTTTTTATATCACTGTGATTCTCCCCTATCAAATGAGGAGGATATGGAATTGGAAAGAAGTGTTTTGAAATTTGGAGGTTCTTCAGTAAGTGATTTTACTAAAATTAAAAATATAGCAGGCATGTTAAAAACAAGAGTTGATGAAGGTGAGCAACTTATCGTTGTTGTAAGTGCAATGGGTAAAACAACAGATGAGCTGATGGCTAATGTTTCAACACTTACTACGACACCAAAAGATCAAGAATTGGCTCTGTTATTAACAACTGGTGAACAACAGACCGTTTCCTATTTATCGATGGTATTAAATGACATCGGTATAAATGCAAAAGCGATGACTGGATATCAAGCAGGAATCAAAACGGTTGGTCACCATTTAAAAAGTAAAATTGCTGAAATCGACCCAAGTACATTTGAACAAGCTTTTGAAAGTAACGATGTACTAGTGGTAGCAGGATTTCAAGGGGTAAATGATGAATTAGAAGTAACTACCTTAGGTCGTGGTGGCTCAGATACCACTGCTGTAGCTTTAGCTGCAAGTAACCAAACGACTTGTGAGATATATACTGATGTAGATGGTGTATATGCGACTGACCCACGGGTTTACAAAGATGCGAAACGTCTGTCGTATGTTTCGTATGAAGAAATGATGGAAATGAGCGCTTTAGGGGCAGGCGTACTTGAAACGAGAAGCGTTGAATTAGCGAAAAATTATAACATCCCCTTGTATTTAGGAAGAACTTTATCAAATGTGAAAGGAACATGGATTATGTCACAAGCAGAATTATTAGAAAAAAAAGCAGTTACTGGTGTTGCATTAGATAAACATATGCAACATGTTACAATTAGTTATCCCCTACCGGATAATAGATTACTGACAGATTTATTCAACCATTTAGAAGAAGGATCAGTCAATGTCGATATGATTTCTCAAATCGTTAATTTGGAAGGGTTACAAATGTCTTTCACGATAAAAGATACAGATGCTGTCCAAATAACAAACATCTTAGATGACTTAAAAGAAAGGTTTAATGCTTTAGACTTCAAGATAAATGAGGGATACGTTAAACTTTCATTAATTGGTTCTGGTATGAGAGATATGTCTGGTGTTGCTTCAAAAGCATTTATAACATTGATTGAAAATGATATTGCATTTTATCAAACCACCACATCCGAAATAAGTATTTCATGTGTAATAGATTCTGAAAATGGTGAACGCGCAGTTCATGCCTTGTATCAAACTTTTGATATCTGAATTTTCTAAATATAATTAATTTTAGCAAACTTATTAAAATGAAAATGGAGTGTATAATATATGACAAAATTAGCAATAGCAGGCGCAACTGGTTTAGTTGGAAGAAAAATGTTAGAAACAGTAGATCGTAAAAACATATCATTTGATGAATTAGTATTGTTTTCTTCAGCGCGTTCAGCAGGAGAAGAAATTGAATTTCAAGGCAAAACATATACGGTTAAAGAATTAACTGAAGAAGCTGCAAGTGAACATTATGATTATGTTTTAATGAGTGCCGGTGGAAGTACCAGTGCCCATTTCTCCCCTATTTTTGAACAAGCTGGTGCCATTGTTATTGATAATTCTAGTCAATGGAGAATGGTAGATGACATTGATTTAATTGTACCTGAAGTTAATGAACCTGTATTAAAAAGAAAAATCATCGCTAATCCAAATTGCTCTACTATTCAATCGGTTGTACCTTTAAAAGTATTGCAAGAAGCATTTGGATTAGAACGTGTAGCTTATACAACATACCAAGCCGTTTCAGGGTCTGGTGTAAAAGGCAGACAAGATTTATCTGAAGGTGCGAATGGTAAAGCACCTGAAGCATATCCACATCCTATTTATAATAACGTTTTACCACATATCGATAGTTTTTTAGAAAATGGGTATACAAAAGAAGAACAAAAAATGATTGATGAGACAAGAAAAATTTTAAAAGATGAAGATTTGAAAGTAACAGCAACTTGTGTGCGTGTGCCTGTTCAAGATAGTCACAGTGTGCATATGAGCGTTACGCTTGAAAGCGAAAGTTCAGTACAAGCAATTCAGCAGCTTTTTGACAATGATGGACGTGTCGTACTGATTGATAATCCAGAACAAAATGAATATCCACTAGCGATAAATGCAACTGGTAAGGATGAAATATTTGTTGGTAGAATTCGTCGAGATGATTCATTAGATAATACTTTCCATGTGTGGTGTACTTCAGATAACTTACTAAAAGGTGCTGCTTTAAATGCAGTGCAAGTTTTAGAACAAGTAATGAGTTTGAAAGGAGTAAGATAAAATGGGACATATTTTTGAAGGTGTAGGTGTTGCTTTGACAACACCTTTCACACACAACGAAGTTGATTTAAACGCCCTTAGAAGACATGTAAAATATTTATTAGAAAATAATGCGAAATGTATCGTGGTTAACGGTACAACAGCCGAAAACCCTACATTAACTGATGAAGAAAAAGATCAAGTATTAGAGACAGTTGTTAATTATGTAGATGGCAAAGTACCAGTGATTGCTGGCACAGGTACGAATAATACTCAAAAATCTATCCAAGCTTCAGTACGTGCGAGAGAAATTGGTGCAGATGGTATTATGTTAATCACGCCTTACTACAATAAAACAAATCAACGTGGATTGATTGAACACTTTACAACGATAGCTAATGCAGTAAAATTACCTGTCATTTTGTATAATGTACCTTCACGTACGAATATGACTATTAATCCAGAAACGGTTGAAACATTAAGTGATAATGAATATATTGTAGCGATAAAAGATGCTACTAATGATTTTGAATATATGGATGAATTGAAAAAACGTTTAGATTTAAATCATTTTGCTTTGTATAGCGGTAATGATGATAATGTGGTAGATTATTTTGAAAAAGGTGGTAACGGTGTCATTTCTGTCGCTGCAAATGTAATTCCTAATGCATTCCAGTCATTATTCGATGCAAAACAAAGTGGAAAAGATATCAATTCACAATTTCAACCTATACAAACGCTATTAGATGGATTAGCTGTTGATGTTAACCCTATTCCTATCAAAGCATTAACAGCCGTTGAAGGGTTTGGTAATTATGAAGTACGCCTTCCACTAGTGAAACTGCAAGATGCAGAACGTCAAACGTTAGAAGAAGCATACGAACAATTTAAAGCAGGTGACAATACATGAACATTGTTTTAATAGGCTATGGTGCCATGAATCAACGTGTAGCAAGATTAGCTGAAGCAAAAGGACATCAAATTGAAGGTGTGATTGTACCTAATTCATCTAAATCATACCCTTATCCAACGTTCCAACGTATTTCAGACGTTAAAGATGCCGATGTTGCAATTGATTTTTCAAATCCAGAGTTATTGTTGCCTTTATTAGATGATGAATTTAATTTGCCATTAGTTATCGCAACAACTGGAGAAAAAGAAAAAATTATTGCAAAATTAAAAGAATTAAGTAGTAAAATGCCAGTATTTTTCAGTGCAAATATGAGTTATGGAGTTCATGCTTTAACTAAAATTTTGGAAGCTGCAGTTCCCCTACTTCAAGATTTTGACATTGAACTAACTGAAGCACATCATAATAAAAAAGTGGACGCACCCAGTGGTACATTAGTAAAGCTTTATGATGTCATTGAGTCATTACGTGAAAAAACAACGCCAGTATACGACAGACATGAGTTAGATGAAAAACGTACACAAGATGAAATTGGTATCCATTCAATACGTGGTGGTACGATTGTTGGTGAACATGATGTGTTATTTGCAGGTACTGATGAAACAATAGAAATCACCCATCGTGCTCAATCAAAAGATATTTTTGCCAATGGAGCGATTGGTGCAGCAGAAAAATTAATTAATAAATCAAATGATTTTTATACATTTGATAATTTATAACTTTTAAGGAGCGAAAAAATTATGGTACAACATTTAACGGCAGAAGAAATTATTCAATATATAAGTGATGCAAAGAAATCTACACCTCTTAAAGTTTATGTGAATGGTAAGTTCGATAAAGTAACATTTCCTGATAACTTTAAAGTGTTTGGTGGACCTGACTCTAAAGTAATCTTTTGTGAAGCGGATGATTGGAAACAATTTTATGAAAAAAATCAATCAGCGATTGATGAATTAGAAGTTGAGATGGATCGTCGTAATTCAGCAATTCCATTGAAAGATTTAACTAATACGAATGCACGTATAGAACCTGGTGCATTTATTCGTGAACAAGCTACGATTGAAGATGGTGCAGTGATTATGATGGGTGCTACGATCAATATTGGTGCTGTAGTCGGCGAAGGAACGATGGTTGACATGAACGCAACACTTGGTGGTCGTGCTACTACAGGTAAAAACGTTCACGTTGGAGCTGGTGCAGTATTAGCTGGCGTAATTGAACCACCTAGTGCATCACCTGTGATCATTGAAGATGACGTACTCATTGGTGCAAATGCTGTAATACTTGAAGGTGTTCGCGTTGGTGAAGGCTCTATTGTTGCAGCTGGTGCAATCGTTACGCAAGATGTCCCTGCCGGATCTGTGGTTGCTGGAACACCAGCAAAAGTAATTAAGCAAACAAGTGAAGTTGAAGATTCAAAAAGAGAAATCGTTTCAGCACTAAGAAAATTAAACGATTAATACTGAATTAAGAAGATAGATCATAAAAACTGAAATTTTAATGTTTGTAGGAGGTTTTAGACGATATAACATTTTATTATTAATGTATTCATTTATTTTAATGTATATATTAATTTGTAACTATAAAATCGTCTAACCTCCTTTTTATACATAAATAAGCATTTTTTATATTAATACATATTATAATAACTAAAAGGATTTGATTTTAATGAATGAGTTAGAATTTGTTACAACGCATAGACGTCATTTGCATCAACATCCAGAATTAAGCCTCCATGAATTTGAAACCACTAAATATATTGCAACATTTTTAGATGAACTAGGTGTCCAATACGATCGTCCATTGGAAACAGGTTTGATTGCTTATCTACCAGGTAATGGTAATCATACGATTGCTTATCGCGCAGACATAGATGCTTTGCCTATCTATGAAGAAAATGATGTCTCTTATCGAAGTAAAACAGATCATGTCATGCACGCATGTGGACATGATGGGCATACAACTGCATTAATGTTATTTGTTAAACGTTGTAAGTCTATGGCTGATCAAGGCACATTGCCTCAAAATATTGTATTTATCTTTCAACCAGCTGAAGAAACAGGAGGTGGCGCAAACCGTTTAATTCGTGCAGGCGCTTTTGATAAATACCCTATCGAAGCTATATTTGGTATCCACGTGATGCCTTTTGAAGATGAAGGTCGAGTTGTAATTCGTGATGAAGAAATTACAGCAAGTGCTACAGAGTATCGTTTTTATTTAACTGGTCTATCAAGTCATGTTGCGGATAAAGAACAAGGACATTCTGCTGGAGAAGCGCTGCAGCATGTTTTAAGTCAAGTGGGGCAGATACAACAATTCCATTTAAATGGCTTAAAGAGAAATATTGTACATATGGGTCATTTTGAAGCCGGAGAAGCCATAAACACAGTACCAAGCAATGGCTATTTAGAAGGCACTATTAGAACTTATGATGTCCATGATTTGGAAACTGTGAAACTGCAAATGCACAAAATTGCTGAAAGTGTAAAATTGTTATTTGACGTTGATTGTGAAGTGAAATTTGAAGAAGGCTATCCACCAACATATAATTCACCTGAATTACGTAAACATATTGAAAATGGTCTCAACATCGCTAACTTAACAATAGTTGATAAACCTACACCTTACTTATTTGGCGAGGATTTCAGCTTTTATAGTCAACTTGCACCTAGTTATTTTATTTTTGTCGGTGTACGAGACGAGACAAAAGGTTTTGTCACAGGTTTGCATACTGCCCTTTTAAATTTTAATGAACATATGTTGATTAAAATTGCAGATTATTATGAAGCGATTTTAAAATCCTATAGTGAGGTGGAATCACAATGACCGCAGTTTGGTTTGTTGACACTCAACGATTTTACAATAATGTGCTTAAAGTAATCCAAAATAATCAAATTATGGCAGTAGTTAAAAATAATGCCTATCATTATGGGTTGGAGTTTGCAGTACAGCAATTTTTAGAAGCTGGTATTAATACTTTTAGTACGACATCCTTAAGAGAAGCAGTTCGCATAAGACAATTAGCCCCTAATGCAACGATTTTCTTAATGAATGCAGTATATGAATTTGATAAAGTGCGAGATTATCAAATTCAAATGACCCTACCCTCGTTAAATTTCTATTATGAACATATTGAAGATTTACAAGGTATTCAAGTTCATTTAGAATTTGAAAATTTACTGCATCGCTCAGGTTTGAAGAGTATAGATGAAATAAAAGAAGTGTTGCACCATCATATGAAAGATGAAAGTAAAGATAAAATGCGTATTACAGGTTTATGGACTCACTTTGGATATGCAGATGAATTTGATGTATCAGAATATCATGAAGAGCGTAAAGCTTGGTTAGAGATTGTTAACGCATTATTAGACGAAGGTTATCACTTTGAAATGATACATGCACAAAACAGTGCAAGTTATTATAGGGAAAACGGTGTGTTTGATAACCATACACATGCGCGCGTTGGCATTGCGCTTTACGGTTCTAGACCTTATCAAACGATTGATGTAAATGAGATTGAACAATCACTGACCGTTAAAGGTAATGTTATCCAAGTTCGTGAAGTAAATGAGGGTGATTATTGTGGCTATAGTTTTGCATTCGAAGCTACGCATAATCACACAAAATTAGCAGTAGTTGATATTGGCTATGGAGATGGTATTCTTAAATCAAGAGCAAAACATGAGGCACTTATCAACGGCAAGCGTTACCCTATTCGTGCGTTGATGATGAGCCATATGTTTGTTGAAGTTGATAACAACGTGCATGCACAAGATGAAGTAATATTATATAATAATGATATTCGTGTTGACGAGTTTACATTTAAAGGTGTTGGCGCGAATTCTGAACAATTAAGTGCAATGAATCACGACTCACTAATAAAGGAGTATAGATAAATTATGGTAGTAGAATATAATGATCGTGGCGAGTTAACAATGGGAGGTACAAGTCTTAAAACAATAGCTCAAAGTTTCGGAACCCCTACTATTGTTTACGATGAACATCAAATCAGATCACAAATGCAACGATTTCACACTGCTTTTCAGAAAAGTGGATTAAACTATAACATTTCATATGCTTCTAAAGCATTTACTTGTCTACAAATGGTGAAATTAGTACAAGAAGAAGGTCTTGAACTTGATGTAGTATCTGAAGGAGAATTGTATACAGCATTGGAAGCCGGTTTTGACCCACAGCATATACATTTTCATGGTAACAACAAGACAAAGCATGAGTTACAGTATGCTTTAGAAAGCAAAGTTGGCTATATCGTTATTGATGCATTAGAAGAAATAGAACTCATAGATAAATATGCGAGTGAAACGGTAAATGTCGTATTACGTTTAAATCCTGGTGTTGAAGCCCATACACATGAATTTATTCAAACTGGTCAGGAAGATAGTAAATTTGGTTTGTCAATTAAACATGGATTGGCAAATCAAGCAGTTGAAAAAGTAAAAAACACGAAACATTTAAATTTAAAAGGTGTTCACTTTCATGTAGGATCGCAAATTGAAGGCACAGAAGCGATGATTGAAACAGCAAAAATAGTAATTCAATGGTTAAAAGAAAATGCTATAGAGGTTGAACTGATTAACTTAGGTGGTGGTTTCAGTATTAAATATGTTGAAGGTGATGTAAGTTTCCCTATCGAAACTGGAATTTCAGAAATTACTGATGCGATAAAAGAATTTTCAACTGAATTTAACTACCCTCTTCCAGAAATTGGAATAGAACCTGGTAGATCTATAGTTGGAGAAGCCGGTATAACATTATATGAAGTAGGTACAATCAAAGAGATTCCCAATGTTAACAAATATGTATCAGTTGATGGTGGGATGAGTGATCATATTCGTACTGCATTATATGATGCTCAGTATGAAGCATTATTAGTTAATAGAAATGAACCAAATGATGAAACTGTAACAATAGCTGGAAAACTTTGTGAGTCTGGAGATATTATAATTAAGGATGCTAAGTTACCTAGTACCGTTAAACGCGGTGATTATCTAGCTGTTTTATCAACAGGTGCTTATCATTATTCCATGGCATCTAATTACAATCAAATGCAAAAACCGTCAGTATTCTTTCTAAAAGATAGTAAAGCTAGAGAAGTTATAAAAAGACAATCATTGCGACAATTAATCATAAATGATACAAAATAACTTGTTAATAATATAAAGAATCAATCATAATTAAAGCTCTTTTTAAAGTACTCGATTAACGAGTATTCACTTTAAAAAGAGCTTTTTAAATTACATTTTAAAATTTATATATTAAAAAAAGAACCTTTAACAAGGTTCTTTTTATAGTCAATATTGCAATCTATATTATAGTTTTACAACGTTTGCAGCTTGAGGACCGCGGTCGCCTTCAACTACTTCAAATTCAACTGATTGACCTTCTTCTAATGATTTGTAACCTTCTTGGTTAATCGCTGAGAAGTGTACGAATACATCGTTTTCTCCTTCTACTTCGATAAAACCAAATCCTTTTTCAGCGTTAAACCATTTTACTGTACCTTGTTTCATAAATGTGAAACCTCCAAGACTAATATTCATTCAATATGCATTATTCGCATATTACAAAAAATACAATTTCACAGTGTAAATCTGTCTTACAATATTCTTTGCAATATGGAATAAAACAATTGCTTGACTCATATTATAAGCCATAATAGCTGAAAATGCAATGCAATTGTGAAAAAACAATTTCTTAAACAATCGGTAATTTATAATAAACTTCATTATTATTTAAAACAATATAACTATAAAAAATCTGTAAATCTTCATCACAATCTTCACAAAATCCTAATTCGCAATTATTATAAAATGCATGAATATTGTATTTACCAACCAGAAAATTGTCATAGTGCTTTTTACTATTTTCAATGATAGATTGATAGTAATTTAGCATCTTTTCATAGTTTTCAAAATGATATTGTTCCACGATATGATCAGTCCAGTCACTAAATAACCACCAGCCTTCGTAATCAGCCCGAATTTTTGCAACTGTCCACATGTAAATTACACCCTTTCACTTTCAACTTCATACTTGCTCTTATCAAATAAATCATTGTAATGATCATCATTATATTAATCATGATTTATTACGTTTATTTTGAATTATTTGTATATAATTTTATATATTGTCTATATATTATGTAA
>NZ_PPRL01000127.1 GCF_002902235.1 Staphylococcus ureilyticus | reverse complement strand
CTTTACTTCCATATTCCAACCTCTCTCATATTCTGTTATACACCATACATATAAAATCATTTTTATAAAATTGATTATTTCTTTTATATTTTCATCTTTTGAAAATAGAACATTCACTGTTTTAGTTTCAAAGTACATGTTTTACCATTACATAATTTTGAATATAATAATTTAATTTGTCAACATATTTTTTCATTCATCGTCCTTAATTCTAACTTTTTTATATTTTATTAATGATAAAATAAGTTGTTATATAACATTATTATGTAATCATAAACTAAAGCCATCGTTGCATGTCAATCTTATATTAGCTGAATATTGTGTAATGATCATTTTAAGATACTAGACAAATAAAAATTAAAAGCAAAATAATAATCAAAAAAACCGTAACTGAATTTCTGTAAAAATCCAGTCACGGCTCTCACTTCTATTAGAATTTATAACTCATATTTTTTAATTTTAAATCTAATATTTACTTTTTAAATTTATTCGCAAGTCTTAGTACATATTTAATAATGTGTAATAAATTGATAAATAGGTTGAATCCCATTTCTCGTGGAGAATACTGACCACGTTTCATACGATTAAAATCATATATTGTATATAATAAGAATAATAGTAAGCCTACTACTGTAATGATTGTATGGAAAATTGGATTATGCACAAACATACCAATGATTCCAGCAACAATCAGAGCCACTAATGTTACAAATAAGTATTTACCCATTCCTGAAGCGTTATCGACAATGAAATAGCCAATTAAACCAAATGCGATAAAAGCACCTATTGCTAGTAACACATTCTTATAAAACACTTCTGGTCCTAAATTTTGCAAATAAGCTGTAAATGTAGCATAGGACAATAAACCGACAATAATTGCATATATATGTGAAATTACCAATCCATATTTACGTGCACGATTCGTTAAAACTGTAAATAAAACTAAAACTAGCAAGACGATAGAGAGTGGTTTTCTCCATTCCATGGGTAAAAACTGCCCAAAATAGCAACCAATGCCAAAAATAATCCAATAATAAATAAAGAATAACCATACTTTACCATACGCATGAGAATTGGATTTATCCTGCTTTGATTTAGATTGTTTTTGATTAATTTGTTGTGTTGATTCAGCCAATCATTTCACTCCTTAGATGTTATAACATCTTACACATTAATTAGAATGTATTCTTTAACATATGTGATTAATGTGCTTAAATGTTGTTAAAGTTTTGTTTATATTAAATGCATTACTTTCATTTTCACTATTCCACCTAAAATCAAACATTTTAACTATCAATTTTAAAAAGATGTTAACGTTAATTGAATTCCACACGTTTTCTAATGTTACAAAGTCATAAATTTTTAAATGAATTTCAAAATCAAAATTTCGTTTAAAGTCCATAACAAAAGTATTTATTAGGTTTACATCTCAATGTTCTAAAATGTTAATAATGTTACATCTCTATAACAATAGACACAAGTCAGCTAATTTTTGTTAGTATGTAACATGAATTCAATTAAAGAAAATCAAACAGATATATTTAATTTAAAATGAGTTATTTATATAGGTGTGAGGAGGAGTTCTTTTGAAAAAGTTTGCATTTGCAGTCACTGCTGCTTCAGGTGCAGCAGCATTTATTGCTAACCATGAAGCTGAAGCATCAACACAGCATACAGTACAATCAGGTGAGTCACTATGGACAATCTCAGAACAATATGGTGTTTCAGTAGATGAGATTAAACAAAACAATAACCTCGATAACAACATGGTATTTCCGGGACAAGTTATCGAAATTGGTGGAAGTGGTCAAAGCTCAAGTTCAAACGCTTCTTCACAAACATCAGGTGGTTCTTCACATACAGTTAAATCTGGTGAATCATTAAATATCATTGCTAATAATTATGGTGTTTCAGTTGATGCATTAATGTCAGCGAACAATCTAAATGGTTATTTAATCCAACCTGGTCAATCACTTAAGATTCCAAATGGATCAAGTGTTGGTGGTTCAGGTGGTTCTGGTAACACTGCTACACAATCGCCTTCTACTGGTAATAATTCTGCTAGTGACGCTAATTTATATGATTGGGGTCAATGTACATGGCATGTATTTAACCGTAGAGCAGAAACTGGGCAACCAATTAGTACATATTGGTGGAATGCTGATCACTGGGCTAACAATGCTGCAGCAGACGGCTACACAGTAAACAACACGCCAACTGCTGGTTCTATCATGCAAAATTACGAAGGTCCAATTGGTCACGTTGCATATGTTGAGCAAGTAAATCCTGATGGCAGTATTTTAATATCAGAAATGAATTATAATACACCTCCAGGTACAGTAGATTATCGTACAATTCCAGCATCTACTGCTTCTAGCTATAATTACATTCATTAAAAAGAGGAAGCATCTTAAACCTCTAACATTAATAAATAAGCGTCAATTTCTATAAGGTTTTTATAGAAATTGACGCTTTATTTTGTTTACTTACTTTATTTATATATATTTTAATCTCGACAATCATTTATGACAACTACATAGCATTAGTCGAACACTACAAGCAAAGGCAGCGCACAGAAATGCACACACAAAAACACTACCTACTACCAATAAAGTCCCTATTATGTTGGTAGTATAAAATATTTTAGGATGATACGATATAGCATCTTGATAATTTAGTATAGTAGTGTTTATTAAATATACGTAAGTGCTTTTTTAAGTATTTCAATATAAAATTACATACGTGTACATGTATTTTGACGAGATGCTTGAAGGAACAGGACAAGCTGAAGACTACAGGTTAAAGCCCCTACCTAAGAATACGAACCAACTATACGAATTATGGAATAAAACAAAGAAGCACTCAGATGAATTTAATCATCTGAGTGCTATTTTTCTAGTATTTATGTCACAGAATTTTTATCTTGAATTTATTTTAAAGTTATTCAGCTATTTATTACTCATTTTTGTTAATATTTATAAAACAATATTAATCACAAAATATATTAAAGCAGCTAATAATGCTGAAATAGGCAATGTAATTACCCAAGTCACAATCATACGTTGTGCTGTATTCCATTTCACACCTTTAATGCGGTTAGAAGAACCCACACCTAATATAGATGAAGACACAACATGTGTCGTTGAAAGTGGGAAATGTAGTGATGACGCAACAAAAATAGTTAAAGCAGAAGATAAATCCGCTGCTGCACCATTAGCTGGACGTATTTTCATTATATTTCCACCAACTGTTTTGATAATTTTCCAACCACCAACAGCTGTACCTAACCCCATTGCAGTAGCACAGGCAATCTTAACCCATAATTGAGGCTCAGTGCTTGTACCTGTTTGGATATTCGCAACTATAAGTGCTAAAGTAATAATCCCCATTGATTTTTGTGCATCATTTGTACCATGTGAAAATGATTGTAATGAAGCAGTGAAAATTTGGAAAAATCTAAAGTTACGATTCGTTTTCGTTAGATTTGCATTTTTGAAAACTACTTTAACAATTGAATACATAATAAAACCAACACAAAACGCAATAACTGGTGATAAAAGTAATACTATGATTATTTTTGTAAAGCCTTGATAATGTAGTACAGCAAATGTACCTTGAGAAGCAATTGCTGCGCCAGCAATTGATCCAATTAATGCATGTGAAGAAGAACTAGGTATTCCAAAAAACCAAGTTACTAAATTCCAAATAATTGCTGCCATAATAGCAGCTAAAACCACAACTAGACCATTTTCTAATTTAAATGGGTCTACAATATCTTTTGTTATCGTACTTGCAACTCCAGTAAATGTTAACGCACCAATAAAGTTCATAACTGACGCCAAAATAATCGCAGTTCTAGGAGTTAATGCACGTGTTGAAACAGCAGTAGCGACGGCATTGGCTGTATCATGGAAACCATTGATAAAGTCAAATATCAAAGAAAAAATAACGATAGCTACTGTGATAATCAAAATATATTCCATAAGTTAGGACTCCTTAGCTATTTTTCATTATTATTGTTTCAAAGTTATTCGCTACAGCTTGACATTTATCGGCAATTTCTTCTAAACTTTCATAAATCTCTTTGATTTTAATAAGCGTGATAGGATCAGTTTCACTGTTAAAAATATGTTTAATTGACTGACGTAATATACCATCACAGTTAGTTTCAAATTCTTTAATATTAATAGAATGAATGCGCATGTGCGATAATTTTTTATCGACAAGTAAGCCTACTGCTAATTTCATTTCAGCAATAGCTTTTTGGATATTATCAACAAATTCAGCCATATATTCATCGGTATATTCTATAGAGTACATTTCAAACATTGCTGATGTTTCTTCTATTGCATCTAAAACATCATCAATAGCGTTACATAAAGAGAGGATATCCTCACGTTCAATAGGTGTAATGAATGTTTGGTTCAAATCCGAAATCACTTGATGCATGAGCTCATCACCATGTGATTCGTAAGTTTTAATATTATCTGAGTATGCTTTAAGGTCTAAGTGTGTATTAAAATCCATTTTACCAAATTCAATTGCTGCACGGTCTAAGTTGAAAACCATTTCTTCAAGTTTCACCATGAACTTATCTTTTTTCTTGTTAAACATTCAAAAAATCCTCCATTTACAGTGACCAATATAATCACCTTCAATAAATTTAAAAAATTACATTCTTTTCTAGACAAATTAAGATTGGCAAGATTTACAATAGACCCATTACTGTTTTAATTTTATTAAAATTATGTAAATGAGTTTTTGCTTACTAGGTTTAAAAAATCTCACAAATGTTGATTTGTCCTTATTTGAAAATAGCACAAATTTAACAATCCTACAATTAAATTTACAAATTCTTAACATTACATTTTCGTTAAATTAATAATTTTGTGTATATTGTTCTGCGAAATTTATAATTTTTCAAAAATGATTTTAAAATCTATAAATTCATATATCAAAACGCACAATAGCAATATTTGCATAATTACTATTTTTAAGCAACAATTATTTTTCTATATCTCAAACTTAATTTAGATACAATTAGTT
>NZ_PPRL01000126.1 GCF_002902235.1 Staphylococcus ureilyticus | reverse complement strand
TTCAAGAACTTTAATATTGAGTAGTATATTATATTTTCTTTTTAAAAATAGCCTAAATGCTTTTATCATTTAACTAAATCATTTAATATATATACTGAGTATAAAAAGTTGAGGGATAAAATATGAGAAAACGAGCTAGAATCATTTATAACCCAACATCTGGTAAAGAATTGTTTAAGCGAACATTACCAGATGTGTTAATAAAATTAGAAAAGGCCGGTTTTGAAACGAGTGCCTATGCGACTGAAAAAATTGGAGATGCTACCACTGAGGCGAAGCGTTGTTTAACACAAGATTATGATGTTTTAATAGCTGCTGGTGGTGATGGGACACTTAATGAAGTCATCAATGGCATAGCAGAACATCCGAATAGACCTAAGATTGGCATTATCCCAATGGGAACTGTAAATGATTTTGGGCGAGCTTTGCACTTACCTAATGATATTATGAGCGCGATAGATGTCATTATTGAAGGTCATTCAACACGCGTTGATATCGGGAAAATGAACAGTAGATACTTCATTAATTTAGCTGCAGGTGGACAATTAACACAGGTATCTTATGAGACACCAAGTAGATTAAAATCAATTGTCGGCCCTTTTGCATATTATATTAAAGGATTTGAAATGTTGCCTCAGATGAAAGCTGTTGATTTACGTATCGAATATGATGATGAGGTTTTCCAAGGAGAGGCGCTCTTATTTTTATTAGGTTTGACCAACTCTATGGCAGGATTTGAAAAGTTAGTGCCTGATGCCAAATTAGATGATGGCTATTTTACCTTGATTATAGTTGAAAAAGCTAATTTAGCAGAATTAGGACATATTATGACGCTTGCATCTCGAGGTGAACATATTAAACATCCTAAAGTACATTATAAAAAAGCCAAATCGATTAATATTTCTTCATTTATAGATTTGCAATTGAATGTGGATGGTGAATATGGTGGCAAGTTGCCTGGAAACTTTTTGAATTTAAAACAGCATATTGAAGTCTATACACCAAACGATATTAAAAACGAGGAGTTAGTTGAGCAATAATAGACAATATATTAAAATAAAGCATCATCGTGAACGAGATTAATGAATAAGATAAAATGAATCTTCCAAAATGTTAATAGACAACGAGGTTAGGTAAAACTACAAATAGCCTAACCTCTTTTATATGGGGTGACAAAATGAGCATAATACAAAAAAATGAAATTATAGAAGGACGCGTAATTGATTTAACACATGAAGGACATGGCGTTGTAAAGTTAGACCGTTATCCTGTGTTTGTTCCTAATAGTTTAATAGATGAAACGATTAAATTTAAAGTGATCAAAGTAAAAAAGAATTTTGCGATAGGTAAATTAATAGAAGTTAAAGAACAAAGTAATGAACGTGTCGAGCCACCCTGTGTATATTATTACAAATGCGGGGGCTGTCAATTACAACATATGACATACCAAGCCCAATTGAATATGAAGAAAGAACAAGTGGTTAATTTGTTTCATCGAAAAGCAGATTTTAAAGAAACGATAATTAATGAAACAGTTGGTATGGAAAACCCCTGGTATTATCGAAATAAATCACAAATACCCGTTGGAAAGAATAAAGAAGGAGAGATTATCTCAGGTTTTTATAGACAAAGAAGTCACGATATTATAGATATGGAAACATGTTTAATTCAAGACCAATTGCATCAAAAAGTTATGAACCGACTTAAAGTTTGGTTTAACGAATTAAATATTAGTGTTTATAATGAACAAAAAAAACAAGGGCTTATGAGACATGTTGTTATACGTACTGGACACCATTCAAGAGAATTAATGGTTATTTTTGTAACAAATGGCAGGAAGTTTAAACAAAGTGATTTACTTGTACAAAAATTAATTGATACATTTCCTGAAATCACGAGTATTAAACATAATATCAACAATACACATTCCAATGTGATATTAGGAGCCGAGTCTAATACCTTATATGGTGAGACAACAATTAATGATAAACTATCAGACGTTACTTTTAAAATAAGCGATCAATCTTTTTATCAAATTAATTCGATACAAACTGAAAAATTGTATCAGCTTGCGATTGAATATGCAAACTTAAATCAAGATGATATTGTCCTGGATACATATTGTGGTATTGGAACAATAGGTTTATATATGGCACCAAAAGCAAAACATGTTTATGGAGTAGAAGTCGTGCCAGAAGCCATTGAAGATGCACAACAAAATGCGACTATAAACCAATTTGAAAATACTACTTTTGTCTGTGGTAAGGCAGAAGAGGTTATATTAAAATGGAAATCACAAGGAATTAAACCAGATGTAGTGATGGTTGATCCACCTAGAAAAGGCTGTGATGAAACATTTTTACAAACATTATTAGAATTAAATCCAAGAAAAATTGTCTATATTTCATGTAATCCATCTACACAGCAACGTGATGCGCAATATTTAGCGCAACATTACAAACTAACGAAAATTACACCAGTAGATATGTTTCCACATACAACACATGTTGAAACGGTTGCACAATTCAACCGTATTTAAAAATAGCTTAATAGATAAGTGTTATTCAATAAACATTGTGTAAAGTTAATTAACTTGTTATTTACTCAGTATTGCAGTTTATTTCATTCTAAGAAGATTTGTTAAAATTCAATTACAAGTCATTAACTTTGTTCAATAGCTCTTTCTAAGTGGATAAAATCATTGTATACTCTAGGTAACAACAAAGCATTTGGAGGGTTGCTAATGTTTAAAATTGAGTTGTTTTCTAATAAAAAGTTATTAGAAGGATTTTTACTATTCCAATTGACAATAGTAATGATTAGTATATTACTATCGTATAAATTTGCTTATTTATTTGCTTCAGTTATAGAGCAAAATATCTTATTTAATTTAATCTATGGTATTTTAGGTTTTACAATTGTTTATTTCATACATGAATTGATTCATAACTTAATGTTTCGCATTTTATCAAAAGGTCAAAAACCAATTTATCGAGTTAAATATGGTTTGGTAAAGTCACATATGCCACAAGTTTATTTTAAAAAATGGCAATATAGCTTGATTATGTTAGCCCCTTTAATTGTTATATCATCCATTTTATTTATCGTATTTTTTATTACGCCTTATTCATCTATCATATTTATAGCAAGTTTCCACATTGGATATTGTGTTATGGATTTATATTTACTTTCCGGCGTATTAAATGACAAGGTTGAAGTGATAGAAGACACTGAGGATGGTATTAAATATTATACAAAAAACCCTTCAAATGAATTGCAAACTGAACCAAAATCATAAAAAATAATTAATCTGAGTTAGTATTACTACTATATACGCAGTTGTTTTTATGGATCATTGCGTGTTAAAAAAGTGGTTAGCTAACTCTTTTTTGTATGTTTTTTTGTTATGAGCATATATTATGTAACAAAATCATTTAGATTGTAAGATAAATATCAAAAGCATCATAATATAAATTTTAAAAGGGAGGTGTGTGCATTGTCAGAAAGAAGGATTATTCATATAGATATGGACTATTTCTTTGCTCAAGTAGAAATAAGAGATAATCCAAATTTGGAAGGGAAGCCAGTCATCGTCGGTGGAAAGGCAAGTGGTAGAGGCGTGGTGTCAACAGCTTCTTATGAGGCAAGAAAATATGGTGTTCATTCTGCAATGCCCACCGCACAAGCTCATAAATTATGTCCGAATGGTTTTTATGTATCACCTAGATTTGAAGCCTATAAAGAAGCATCAAATACAATTATGAATATTTTTAAAAGTTATACTGAAATTGTCGAACCATTGTCATTAGATGAGGCTTATTTAGATATTACGCATTTAGTGCGACCTGATTTACCGGCGTCTATGATTGCACAATATATTCGCAGAGATATATACGAAGCAACTAAGTTAACATCCTCTGCAGGTGTCTCATACAATAAATTTTTGGCGAAGTTAGCGAGTGGTATGAATAAGCCTAATGGTCTAACTATTATTGATTACAAAAATGTACACGATATATTAATGGGATTAGATATTGGAGATTTTCCAGGGGTGGGTAAAGCTTCAAAAGAAAAAATGCATGAACATAAAATTTATAATGGTCAAGATTTGTATAATCAAAGTGAACGTGAATTAATTCGTCTTTTTGGAAAACGCGGTTATGGATTGTACAATAAGGCAAGAGGTATAGACAATAATGAAGTGAAAGCTACAAGAATTAGAAAATCCGTCGGCACAGAACGTACTTTTGCAACCGATATTAACGATGATGATCAAATTCTGCAAAAAATATGGGAATTAAGTCATAAAACAGCTGAACGCTTAGCCAGAATTCAAAAATCTGGCAAAACCGTTACTGTTAAAATTAAAACTTTTAAATTTGAAACCTTGTCAAAACAAAGAAGTTTGAGAGATCCAGTAAGAAATGAGACGGATATTTATAACATCGCCTATAGTTTATATACTGAATTAAAAGATTCAGAAACACCAATTAGATTGGTCGGTGTGACAGTGGGTAACCTAGAAAAGGCGACCTATGAAAATATGACAATTTACGACTATATTTAAGTGAAATACAAAGGAAATATAGACTGATTTTAAATCCGTTAATCTTTATCTTTTAACTGTTTACCAAATATTGATAACATACTGTTTAAATCATCATAGTGTTGTAATAGTCTAAAGGTAATCATTGCACATGCTTTCGCATCATTTAAAGCATCGTGATGACCATGAAAATCTAGATTGTAATAATTCATCATGTGGCTCAACCCATAACGATGACTATTTATTGTTTTTCTAGACAGTTGTAGTGAACAAAAATAAGTAATTGTTGGCGTTTCTTGTCCAATTTGTTTAATGCTCTCATACAACACATTCATATCAAAGGCTGCGTTATGAGCAACTACTGGTAAACCATCAATGAATTGCATCATATATGGATATACTGATTCAAATGTCGGTGCATCTTTCACATCATTTGGATTAATACCATGAACTGCAATGTTTTGTTTTGAAAAATAGTCATTTGGATTAACTAGTGTGTAAAAAGATTCTGTAATTTGATGATTGATCACTTTGACCATTCCCACTGAACATATACTCGTTCTTTTTCCATTTGCAGTTTCAAAATCTAAAGCAATATAAGCATTGGCTGTCATCAAGCAAGAATCCTTTCTCTTATAGAATATGTTATGACTTTATATAATTCTCTTTTCGAAGTCAAGTGAGTAAAACTCAATGAAACAAATAGTTGCATCTGCTAGTCTTTGCTGCTGACTCATAAATACTTAAAAAGCATGCCAACATTATTGGCATGCTTTTGTATAGTCATTAATAATTATATAGAAATAAGTAGTGAGTTACTACACTAACTCTATGCTTCATCTTCATTAAATGAACGTGATGCTAATTCTTTCTCATATAAATATAAAGTATTACTATCATCACCGATACGTTTTAAGTAATCAATATGTGTATCAAACATTGATTCTTCTTCGACTTGTTCATCTAGGAACCAATTTAAAAATGAAATCGTAGCATAATCTTTATCTTTATTAGCTAAATCAGATAAGTTATAAAATCTGCGTGTTACGTCTTGTTCTTGAGCTAAGCCATCTTCAAAGGTTTCTAAGATACTTGTGAATTCAGATTTAGGTGCTGGTATCGAATTAAAGATTGCTTGTTCACCACGATCATTGATGTAATCATAAATTTTCTTACCATGAAATCTTTCTTCTTTTGCTTGCTGGATATAGAAATTAGCAAAGCCTTCATAGGATTTGCTATCACAAAATGCAGCCATTGCCATATAGGCGTGTGCAGCAAAATATTCGTGATTCATTTGTTCATTTAATGCATCTAATAATTCTTTATTCAACATAAGTCAAAGCCTCCATGTATCATTTTTCATTAGTATAGCAAATTTATTCTCATTCGTAAATAATAATTATTCTAATCTGGGGGGTGATATATATATTTGCATTGAGAATTGTTTGGAATACAACTTAATCGTGTTATAATATTTGAGTGAATAGTAGAGGAGGAAGTAGATGAGACAATGGACTGCAACACGCCTAGCGAGACTGGCAAGACAAGTAAGTCGTACTGTAGGGAAAAAAGGAACAGACTTACCAGGTCAAGTCGCTAGAAGAGTGGATAAAAATATTTTAAGAGAATTAGCATCTCATGTTGATGAGATTGTATTTATAAGTGGTACAAATGGGAAAACGACTACATCAAATTTAATAGGTCATACGTTAAAAGCAAACCAAATTGAAATCATACATAATAATGAAGGTGCAAATATGGCTGCTGGAATTACATCAGCTTTTATTTTGCAACTTAAAAAAAATACTAAAATTGCAGTTATTGAAATTGATGAAGGTTCTATACCAAGAGTACTAAACGAAGTTACACCTACAATGATGGTCGTCACTAATTTCTTTCGTGACCAAATGGATCGATTTGGGGAAATCGATATTATGGTAAATAATATTGCAAAAGCAATTGATAATAAAGGTATAAAATTATTATTAAATGCCGACGATCCTTTTGTTAGTAGATTAAAGATAGCAAGTGATACTGTTACTTATTATGGTATGAAAAAGCATGCGCATGATTTTGAACAAAGTTCTATGAATGAAAGTAGATATTGTCCTAATTGTGGTCGTTTATTACATTATGATTATATTCATTATAACCAATTAGGCCATTATTATTGTGAATGTGGTTTTAAACGAGAAAAAACAAAATATGAAGTATCTCAATTTGATTTAACTCCATTTCTTAACTTAAATGTTGGTACTACAACATTTAATATGAAAATTGCAGGCGATTTTAATGCATATAATGCAATTGCTGCTTATACCGTGCTCAGAGAACTTGGATTAAATGATGCGTCAATTCGAAAAGGGTTTGAAACTTATAATTCTGATAATGGCAGAATGCAGTATTTTAAAAAGGGTATCAAAGAAGCTATGATCAATCTAGCAAAAAACCCTGCCGGTATGAATGCAAGTCTCTCGGTTGGTGATCGAATAGAAGGGAATAAAGTTTATGTTATCAGTTTAAATGATTATGCTGCGGACGGACGTGACACATCTTGGATTTACGATGCTGATTTTGAAAAATTAGCGAATCAACAAATAGAAGCTATTATAGTTACAGGTTCACGAGCGGAAGAGCTACAATTAAGATTAAAACTTGCAGAGATTAATGTACCGATCATATTAGAAAGTGATATCTACAAAGCGACTGCGAAAACAATGGAATATACAAATAGCTTTACTGTAGCAATACCTAACTATACTTCACTTTCCCCTATGTTAAAGCAATTGAACCACTCTTTTGAGGAGGACAAAGTAAAATGAATGAGTTGACGGTCTATCACTTTATGCCCGATAAATTAAATTTATATAGTGATATAGGAAATATCATTGCACTTAAACAACGTGCTAAACGCCGTAATATCAAACTAAAAGTAGTAGATATTAATCAGACAGAAAATGTTACTTTCGATGAATGTGATATCTTTTTTATTGGTGGCGGTAGTGACAGAGAACAAGCATTAGCTACACAAGAATTAACTAAAATTAAAAGCAAGTTAAAAGATGCGATTGAAGATGGCTTACCCGGTCTAACTGTGTGCGGTGGTTACCAATTTTTAGGAAGTAAATACGTTACGCCAGATGGTACAGAATTAGACGGGTTAAATATTTTAGATTTTTATACAGAATCTAAAAAAGATCGTTTGACAGGAGATATTGTAATCGAAAGTGATACTTTTGGCACAATAGTTGGATTTGAAAATCATGGGGGACGTACTTATCATAATTTCGGGACTTTGGGAGAAGTTACGCATGGTTTTGGTAATAATGATGACGATGCCAAAGAAGGTATTCATTACAAGAATTTATTAGGTACGTATTTACATGGCCCCATACTACCTAAAAACCATGAAATTACAGACTATCTATTAGAAAAAGCGTGTGAACGCAAAGGCATTGTATTCGAACCGAAAGAATTAGATAATACTGAGGAAGAAGCAGCTAAGAAAGTCATTATTGAACGCGTTTCTCAACAGAAAAAATAGAATTCCGACTTTATTAAAATATAAAAAATAGCCTAGGACAAAGGTCCTAGGCTATTTTTTATGTTACGTATTTAATGTTATTCTTTAAGCA
>NZ_PPRL01000125.1 GCF_002902235.1 Staphylococcus ureilyticus | reverse complement strand
TTATTTTGCCGGGGTGGCGGAACTGGCAGACGCACAGGACTTAAAATCCTGCGATGAGAGATCATCGTACCGGTTCGATTCCGGTCCTCGGCACCATCTTTGAATTAAGCGCCCGTAGCTCAACTGGATAGAGTGCTTGACTACGGATCAAGAGGTTATGGGTTCGACTCCTATCGGGCGCGTAATTTAGATTGCTTCATCCTATGAAAAACGGGAAGTAGCTCAGCTTGGTAGAGCACTTGGTTTGGGACCAAGGGGTCGTAGGTTCGAATCCTGTCTTCCCGATATCTACTAAAATTCATTTTACTAAATGGGGGCTTAGCTCAGCTGGGAGAGCGCCTGCTTTGCACGCAGGAGGTCAGCGGTTCGATCCCGCTAGTCTCCACCATATTTATTGATACAAACTAAATTACAACGGCGGTGTAGCTCAGCTGGCTAGAGCGTACGGTTCATACCCGTGAGGTCGTGGGTTCGATTCCCTCCACCGCCACTATTGTTAGTTGTAAATTATACTCTGGACCTTTAGCTCAGTTGGTCAGAGCTAACGGCTCATAACCGTTCGGTCGCAGGTTCGAATCCTGCAAGGTCCATATAATTTTGGAGGAATACCCAAGTCCGGCTGAAGGGATCGGTCTTGAAAACCGACAGGGGCTTAACGGCCCGCGGGGGTTCGAATCCCTCTTCCTCCGCCATTTTAAAACAATTTAATAGTATAATTATCGTATATTTTTGGAGGAATACCCAAGTCTGGCTGAAGGGATCGGTCTTGAAAACCGACAGGAGCTTAACGGCTCGCGGGGGTTCGAATCCCTCTTCCTCCGCCATTAATATCATTATCGCGGGATGGAGCAGTTCGGTAGCTCGTCGGGCTCATAACCCGAAGGTCGGTGGTTCGAATCCGCCTCCCGCAATTACATAATTTGGTCTCGTAGTGTAGCGGTTAACACGCCTGCCTGTCACGCAGGAGATCGCGGGTTCGATTCCCGTCGAGACCGCCATTATTTTTAACATTATGGTTCAATAGCTCAGTTGGTAGAGCAATGGATTGAAGCTCCATGTGTCGGCAGTTCGACTCTGTCTTGAACCATTTTATACAAGCCGGCCTAGCTCAACTGGTAGAGCAACTGACTTGTAATCAGTAGGTTGGGGGTTCAAGTCCTCTGGCCGGCACCATTTTCATGGAGGGGTAGCGAAGTGGCTAAACGCGGCGGACTGTAAATCCGCTCCTTCGGGTTCGGCAGTTCGAATCTGCCCCCCTCCACCATTCAATTTAATAGGGGCATAGTTCAACGGTAGAATAAAGGTCTCCAAAACCTTCGATGTGGGTTCGATTCCTACTGCCCCTGCCATGGCGGTTGTGGCGAAGTGGTTAACGCATCGGATTGTGGTTCCGACACGCGTGGGTTCGATTCCCATCAACCGCCCTTATTGATTAATGGGCTATAGCCAAGCGGTAAGGCAACGGACTTTGACTCCGTCACGCGCTGGTTCGAATCCAGCTAGCCCAGTTTTATTGGCGGCATAGCCAAGTGGTAAGGCAGAGGTCTGCAAAACCTTTATCACCGGTTCAAATCCGGTTGCCGCCTCCATGAATTATGCGGGAGTAGTTCAATTTCTAGAACACATTCCTTCCCGGAATGAGATATAGGTGCAAGTCCTATCTTCCGCTCCATTTAATTTAATATTATGCGGGAGTAGTTTAACTCTTAGAACACATTCCTTCCCGGAATGAGATATAGGTGTAAGTCCTATCTTCCGCTCCATTTAATTTATATTATGCGGGAGTAGTTTAACTCTTAGAACACATTCCTTCCCGGAATGAGATATAGGTGTAAGTCCTATCTTCCGCTCCATTATCACTTCCTGGTTGGAAGTTTTTTGTTTATAATATTGAGCCAGCGTGGCGGAATTGGCAGACGCGCGGGACTCAAAATCCCGTTCCTTTTTGGAGTGTCGGTTCGATCCCGACCGCTGGTATAATTAGTGTTTAAATAGAGAGAAAATATCTCAGAAATCCCATATTTATGGGGTTTCTTTTTTTTTATGATTTAAAATGTATATGATTTATTTTGAATTCTGGTAGCTAGGTGTATATGCAGAAATTTAATGATTATATCTTAGTTTATAACTTTAAACTTAATATTGTACTTTAGTCGAAAATATAATATTATTAGTCTAATGTTATATTTGGAGGATACAAGAATGGTAAAATCAGGCACAGCTAAAACTACAGGTAAATCATTTTTTGGTAATATTTTACAAGCTGTTGGAGCAGGTGTAGTCATTGCATTAATACCTAATGCATTATTAGGTGAATTATTAAAATTTTTTAAAGAAGGTAACCAATTATTAGAGACTGTTTATCAGTTAGTAGTTTTAATCCAATCATTTATGGCATTTATTATTGGTGTTTTAGCAGCACATCAGTTTAAATTTAATGGGGCTGGTGCCACTATGATAGGTGTTTCCGCTATGATAGGTAGTGGTGCTGTTAAGATGACTGAAGGCGGATTTTTACTCAATGGTACTGGTGATATCATAAATACTATTTTAGTTGTAGTGATAGCTTGTACTTTATACTTGTTATTACAAAATAAACTAGGATCACTGGAAATGATTCTATTACCTGTTATTATTCCAGTTTTAAGTGGCGTTATAGGCTTGTTTACATTAGGTTATGTGACAAATGTCACTAAAGGAATCGGTCATATAGTAAATGCTTTTACAGAATTAAATCCATTAATGATGTCAATATTGATTTGTGTTACATATGCGTTGTTAATGGTTACACCAATATCTGTAGTTGCTATAGCAACGGCAATCAGTTTATCAGGTTTAGGTAGTGGTGCAGCTAATATGGGTATTGTAGCAGCTTGTGTGACATTTTTATTTGGTTCAATTAGAGTTAATGGGGCCGGAGTCAATTTAGTATTGATAATTGGTGCTGCTAAGATGATGATACCTGTTTATTTTAAGCATTTAATTATTGCAATACCGTTAATTATTAATGGAGTGATTGGCGGTTTAATCGCTTACTTTATTGGCATTAAAGGTACACCAATGTCTGCTGGTTTTGGTTATACAGGATTAGTTGGGCCGATTAATGCATTTAATCGAATGGATGGAGATCCTAACATGAATATTATTTTATTAGTATTTGGATATTTTATAATACCATTTGTTTCTGCATTCTTTGTGCATGAAATTTGTAAAAAAATGATGCGTAAATATACAGATGATATTTATAAGTTTGAGATCCCTAAACCTGTCTCTTATACACATC
>NZ_PPRL01000124.1 GCF_002902235.1 Staphylococcus ureilyticus | reverse complement strand
GGAGGTCACACCTGTTCCCATGCCGAACACAGAAGTTAAGCTCCTTAGCGCCGATGGTAGTCGGACTTACGTTCCGCAAGAGTAGGACGTTGCCAGGCTTTATAATAATCATGTGGAGGATTAGCTCAGCTGGGAGAGCATCTGCCTTACAAGCAGGGGGTCGGCGGTTCGAACCCGTCATCCTCCACCATTTAAAAAAATGAATAGCCGGCCTAGCTCAACTGGTAGAGCAACTGACTTGTAATCAGTAGGTTGGGGGTTCAAGTCCTCTGGCCGGCACCATTTCATGAGCCATTAGCTCAGTTGGTAGAGCATCTGACTTTTAATCAGAGGGTCAGAGGTTCGAATCCTCTATGGCTCATCCAGTTTCATTTTGCAGAAGTAGTTCAGCGGTAGAATACGACCTTGCCAAGGTCGGGGTCGCGGGTTCGAATCCCGTCTTCTGCTCCATTATTTTGCCGGGGTGGCGG
>NZ_PPRL01000123.1 GCF_002902235.1 Staphylococcus ureilyticus | reverse complement strand
GATGTACAACTTCATTTAAACAGAAAATTTACAAACATTCCATAATATAGCATTGCTAATTAAATATAGAAAAATTATAGTTCTATGTAATTTTACCCCGATCAATCTTCAACAAACACAACTATTAAAATATATGTACATTTATTTATGCACGCACGCGTGTAAGTACTAAATAGGAGAGTTTAATTTTTCAAGTATCAATATATGAGCAACTGGAAAGATAATAGCTATTTTAAAAACTTCCTATATAATAGTTATCCATATACACGCAAATTATCCAACTTTCACATGTTCTAACCATTACTTTTTTCTATGGGTTAGATAGATAATATGTATTTTATATATATGTTGCAGCGTTTTATAATAAGTATGTAATCAATTTACAGCGCAAATCATTCGTTATGACATGCCATGGTATAGGACTAAATGTGAACGGCGCTAATTTAGAGTATTAAATATGATTTTTTCATAATAATGTAATGAGATTAAATTTTTAATACATTGTTAAGTGAATAATTTAAATTGCTTGCAATGATTAATGATTTTTTGCATTAAATGTTGAAAGGGAATGAATGTAAAATGGCTGACAAAAATTATACAGCAGCAAATATGGTAATAAATACTTTGAAAAATAATGGTGTGGAATATGTATTCGGTATCCCAGGTGCTAAAATCGATTATTTATTCAATGCACTTGAAGATGATGGCCCAGAACTTATTGTAACGCGTCATGAGCAAAACGCGGCAATGATGGCACAAGGTATTGGACGCTTAACAGGTAAACCAGGTGTTGCCTTAGTAACAAGTGGCCCAGGGGTAAGTAATTTAACGACTGGACTTTTAACAGCGACATCAGAAGGAGACCCTGTATTAGCATTAGGTGGCCAAGTTAAACGTAACGATTTATTACGTCTAACACACCAAAGTATTGATAATGCAGCATTATTAAAATCTTCAACAAAATATAGTGAAGAAGTTCAAGATCCAGAGTCATTATCAGAAGTTATGACAAATGCGATGAGAACTGCAACTTCAGGTAAAAATGGCGCAAGTTTCATAAGCATACCGCAAGATGTTATTTCTGCACCGGTTGAATCACAAGCGATTGCACTTTGCCAAAAACCTAGCTTAGGTGTGCCAAGTGAACAAAATGTTAATGAAGTAATTGAAGCGATTAAAAACGCGAAATTCCCTGTATTATTAGCAGGTATGAGAAGTTCAAGTTCAGACGAAACGAATGCAATCCGTAAATTAGTTGAAAAAACAAATTTACCAGTTGTAGAAACATTCCAAGGTGCGGGTGTGATTAGTCGTGAACTAGAATCCCATTTCTTTGGTCGTGTTGGTTTATTCCGTAACCAAGTCGGTGACGAATTATTAAGAAAAAGTGACCTCGTTGTTACGATTGGTTATGATCCAATTGAATATGAAGCGAGCAATTGGAATAAAGAATTAGATACTAAAATTATTAATATAGATGAAATTCAAGCGGAAATTACAAATCATATGCAACCAGCAAAAGAATTGGTTGGTAATATTGCTGGCACAATCGAACTTATTTCTGACAAAGTCGATGAACCTTTTATCAGTCAAAAACATTTAGACGAATTAGAAACTTTAAGAGCGCATATACTTGAATCAACTGGTATCAAACCAACACATGAAGATGGCGTGTTACACCCAGTTGAAGTCATTAAGTCAATGCAAAAAGTATTATCAGATGATACAACAGTAACTGTAGACGTAGGTAGTCACTATATTTGGATGGCACGTAAATTTAGAAGTTACAATCCAAGACACTTGCTATTCAGTAATGGTATGCAAACGTTAGGTGTTGCGTTACCATGGGCTATTTCAGCTGCTTTAGTACGTCCTAATACACAAGTTGTATCCGTTGCTGGTGATGGTGGTTTCTTATTCTCAGCACAAGACTTAGAAACTGCTGTACGTAAAAATCTTAATATCATTCAATTAATTTGGAATGACGGTAAATATAACATGGTTGAATTCCAAGAAGAAATGAAATATGAACGTAGTTCAGGTGTAGACTTTGGTTCAGTAGACTTCGTTAAATATGCTGAATCATTTGGTGCTAAAGGCTTACGTGTAACAAATCAAGAAGAATTAGAAGCGGCAATTAAAGAGGGATACGAAACTGAAGGACCAGTATTAATTGATATCCCAGTGAATTACAAAGATAATGTCAAACTTTCAACAAATATGTTACCTGACGCTTTTAACTAATATCGAATCAAACGGCGAAAATGATTAATTATTTATCAAAATAGGAGTGAATAAAGTTATGACTAACGTACTATATCAACACGGCACACTAGGTACATTGATGGCAGGCCTTTTACAAGGTACTGCTTCAATCAATAATTTATTAGAACATGGAGACATTGGCATTGCGACTTTAACAGGTTCAGATGGTGAAGTGATTATCGTTGATGGTAAAGCTTATCATGCCAATGAACATAAAGAATTTGTAGAATTGAAAGGTGATGAATTATCACCATATGCAACCGTATCAAGATTTACACCTGATAAAACGTATAGCACAAGCAATAAATCTTTAGCAGAAGTTTATGATGAAGTTAAAGAAAAAATGTTAAGTGAAAATTTATTTTCTGCTGTTAAAATTTCAGGAACATTTAAAAAAATGCATGTACGTATGATGCCAGGACAAGAGCCACCATATACAAGATTGATTAACTCAGCGAATAGACAACCTGAACAAATTGAAGAAAATATCAAAGGTTCTATTGTAGGCTTCTTTACACCAGAATTATTCCATGGTATTGGTTCAGCAGGTTTCCATGTTCATTTCGCTAATGATGACCGTAATTTTGGCGGACACGTATTGGATTTTGAAGTTTCAGATGTTACGGTAGAAATTCAAAACTTTGAAACATTTGAACAACATTTTGCAGTCGATGATGAAGCATTTACAAATACGGATATTGACTACAAAGATATTGCAAAAGAAATAAGACAAGCAGAATAAAGGAGTAGCGAGCAAATATGTTAGTTGAAAGTTTTAACCCTTTTAATAATCTGCTACTTTCAAGTATTGTAGCCGCAATACCAATTATATTATTTTTATTATGTTTGACTGTATTTAAAATGAAAGGTGTTTATGCAGCAATTACAACGTTAATCGTTACAATTATTGTTGCTATGGCTTTCTTTAAATTACCAGGAAGTATTGCAGGCGGCGCTACTTTAGAGGGCTTTTATCAAGGGATTATCCCAATAGGCTTTATTGTAATCATGGCAGTTTGGTTATATAAAATTGCTACAAAAAGCGGCCAATTTGCTATTGTTCAAGATAGTATCGCGAGTGTCTCACGAGACCAACGTGTTCAATTATTATTGATTGGCTTTGTATTTAATGGATTTTTAGAAGGTGCTGCAGGCTTTGGCGTACCTATTGCCATTTGTGCGGTACTATTAACACAATTAGGTTTTAAACCTTTGCAAGCTGCGATGTATTGTTTAGTAAGTAATGCAGCAGCAGGTGCTTATGGTGCGGTAGGTATACCGATTGCTATCGTGGATACTTTGAATTTGCCAGGTGGTGTAACAACATCTCAAGTAGCGTTAATTGGTAATTTAACGTTAGGTTTTATTAGTTTCGTTGTGCCATTTTTATTAATGTATATTATGGATGGCTTTAAAGGTGTGAAAGAAACTTTCCCAGCCACTTTAGTTGTGGCAGTTACTTTCACAGTTTTACAAGTGCTTATTGCAGCTTTTGCTGGACCAGAGTTGGCTGATATTATCCCTGGCCTTGTAGCAATGATTGCATTAGCATTGTTCTCAAAAAAATGGCAACCTAAAAATATTTTCAGAATTAATAAAGATGAAAAAGCAGATGCCGTGCCTAAACATTCTATTGGACACATCACTTATGCATGGAGCCCGTTTATCATTTTAACGATTGTTGTGATGATCTGGAGCTTACCAGCATTTAAAGGTTTATTTGAAAAAGGTGGTGCCCTAAGTGCACTTGTTGTGAACTTTAATGTGCCGGGTACGATGAATGCTGTGACTAATAAACCGAATGAACTGACATTCAATTTCTTTGCTCAAACAGGTACAGCGATTTTAATTACAGCGATCATTACAATTATTATTGCGAAAAATATGAGCTTTAAAACGGCTGGTCATTTACTGGGTCTCACAGTTAAAGAATTATGGATTTCAGTGTTAACCATTTGTTTCATTTTAGCAGTATCTAAAATTACAACATATGGTGGATTAAGTAATGCTATGGGACAAGGCATATCTAAAACAGGCGCTGCCTTCCCATTATTGTCACCACTACTTGGTTGGATTGGTGTATTTATGACGGGATCCGTCGTAAACAATAATTCATTGTTTGCGCCAATTCAAGCCTCTGTTGCTGAACAAATTGGTACAAAAGGTTCATTACTTGTTGCAGCTAATGTCGCTGGTGGTGTAACTGCTAAGATTGTATCACCACAATCTATAGCTATCGCTACAGCAGCAGTTAATAAAGTAGGTAAAGAATCAGAACTGATGAAAATGGCAATGCGTTTCAGTATCGGATTGTTAATTCTCGTTTGTATTTGGACATTTATTTGTAGTTTATTTATTTCATAAAATGAATTTGAAAAGACCGAAATTAAAGCATATCATGCTCGCTACTTAGCTATATGAGCATGTATGATAAGTTAAAAAGTTAGTGGAAATACCGCATAGATTATTTCCTGGAAAATATTTATTATAAAACCAATTAAAAAACACTAAAGTCGATGGCGTTTTGTCATACGACTTTAGTGTTTTTTGTGTTCCTCAAAGTTTTGCTGTATATAAAGTATTATTTATGCTAAAGATTCCCCAATCAATTCTATACACATTTTCAATTTTATTTGGACAAAAATGCTAACTGCGATACACCAACTCTAACTATAAAAATTGTGTTAGTTATCGCTTTTTACTCCTGTAGAAGTAGTAGATTTTATTTTGAAATCTGTAAATGATGTTTCTAAGTTATATTTTGATAAAGAATTAAGCGAAAAAAATGTCCATATGTTAGATCCATTTACGGGCACTGGCACATTTATAGTAAGATTATTACAAAGTGGGATTATAAAAAAAGAAGATCTAGTACGGAAGTTTAATCAAGAACTTCATGCTAATGAAATTGTTTTGTTAAGTTACTATATTGCTACAATTAATATAGAAGAGGTATTTAATTCACTTATTGATGGTGATTATGAATCATTCGAAGGTATTGTGTTAACAGATACTTTCGAAAGTACTGAAACTAATGATTACTTTGAAGAGAATATTTTAAATGAAAATAATTATAGATTACAGGAACAAAAAAAGGATGATATTTTTGTTATTATTGGCAATCCGCCTTATTCTATAGGACAAAAAAATGCAAATGATAATACGGCAAACTTAAAGTATCCCAATTTAAATAAAAGAATAGAGAATACTTATGCTAAATATTCAACTGCTAAATTAAGAAAATCTTTATATGACTCTTATATTTTAGCATTAAGATGGGCTACAGACCGAATTGGAGATAAAGGTATCATATCATTTGTAATCAATGCTTCTTTTATTGATAGTAATGCGACATCAGGAGTTCGGAAAAGTATTTATGAAGAATTTAATCATATATATATATTTACAATTTAAGAGGAGACCAAAGGACTCAAGGAGAACAGTCTAGAAAAGAAGGAGGTAAAATATTTGGTTCTGGAAGCCGTACTCCAATAGTAATTATAACTTTAATAAAAGATGGTTCTAATAACCATAATATTTATTATAAAGATATTGGAGACTATTTGAACAGAAAAGAAAAATTAGATATAATTTCACAACAAGAATCTGTGAAAAACATTGAATGGCAAAATATACAACCTGACAATAACCATGATTGGATAAACCAAAGAGATGAAAAATATGAGAATTACAATTCTATTACAGATGTATTTAATAAAAAAGTAATAGGCGTTAGTACTAATAGGGACGCATGGGTTTATGGATTTAATAAAGTAAAAACGATAAAAAAGGCTCAAGAAATGATTTCGAACTACAACGATAATATTAAACAAGTAAAAGAGAACAAAGGTAAGTATACTAACGAAAAACGAAATATGGAGTCTTCAAAAATTAAATGGACTGTTAATTTAACGAAAAAATTTAAAAAAGGTGAAAAAATCACACTTAATGATAAGAATATTGAAGTAAGTATGTATCGTCCTTTTACAAAAAAATGGCTATATTATGATAGAAATATTATTGAAAGACCAGGGAAAAGTAAAGAATTATTTAGCGAAAAAAATAAAGCAATTTATATTACAGGAGTAGGTTCATCAAGAGAATTTTCGGCCTTAGCAGTAAACGTAATACCCAATTTGGATTTAATGGAAAAGGGGCAAGGTTTTGTCGAATTCATAAATAATAAAAACGGCGAGTATGAAAGTAATATTAATTTTTCTAGTTTTGATATATCTGGCTTAAATAGAGAAAATTTAATGTATTATATTTATGGATTGTTTCATTCAAATGAATATAAGAGTAAGTTTTCTGCGAATTTAAGTAAAGAATTGCCTAGAATTCCATTAGTAAAAAATAAAGAGAAGTTTATTGAAATAGGACGTAAATTAATGAATTTACACTTGAATTATGAAAGTTGTGATTTAAGTTCTGAAGTAGTAATAAACCAAAGTGAAAATCCATCATATAAAATAAAAAAAATGACATTTCCAAAGCGAAATGAAAAAAACACTATTATTGTAAATAATGATATAACTATAAAAGAAATTCCAAATAGAGCTTATGATTACAAGGTTAACGGAAAATCAGCAATTGAATGGGTTATGGATCAATATCAAATCAAGGTTGATAAAAATTCAGGTATAATTGATGACCCAAATGAATATTCTGATGATACTAAATATATACTGAATCATTTATTAAAAATAATAAATTTATCGGTATTAACAATAGATTTAATTCATGAGTTACCGCCATTGGAAATCATCGATAAATAGTATTATAAAAGGCTTGCTCAAATTATGGGCAAGCTTTTTTTAGCAAAATCACTGACAGAGAAAGACAAATGTGATGGTAAAATAAGTAAAGCTTACGCCATACAAAATAATAAAATATTAAATAAAGTTGCAAAAAATGGACATCTTATAACGACAGGTGGAAATTCAAATATAATTTTTCAAGATATACGAGAAAAATGTATCATTTTAAAAATCATAAAAGTAATTACTTAGTTATTATTGGAGACACGGAGACACCTAATGTCGTAGGTCTAACGGTTAAATTTGATAAAAAACCTTTTAAACAAATGGGCAAAGCAGCGTTAGGATTCTTAATAGGATTAACGGCTATGTCTGGAGGTAGTCTTTTACTTGCAGCAGCTGGTCTAGGTATTTTAGGTTCTTATTTCAAAAGAACTTTCACAATAAAAGGACCACTAGGTAAAGAAATAACAAGAATTATAGAAAATCACTTTGGTGAACCTGTAGAAATTAAAGCATAATATAGAGGTAACCATTTTCAAAGACACATTGATTTCAAAATGTGTCCTTTTTAAATTATTGTAGAATAAATATAGAAAAGCGTAGCAAAACAGATTAATATAAGTGCCTGGATATAAATTCCAGGCACTTATATTAATTGTTACAACAATTGTTATTATCTTGTTGCTCTTTTTCACTTTTTTCTTTTTTTTCGTTCTTTTCCTCAATTTCTACCGAACAACATGACTGTTCCTGAGGTTTTATTTTTTTTAATGCGTCTTTAATCCCCATTATCTCACCTCCTTTAAATAATGATGTTAACAATCAAACCTGTAGCAATGGCTACAACTAAAATTGCAATAACGAATGATACTACAAATTTTTTCTTGAATAACTTAGATAGCAATACGACCTCTGGAATACTTGCGCCGGCACCACCAATTATTAATGCAACTACTGTTCCTAGAGACATACCTTTTGATACTAATGCTTCGGCTATAGGTAACATTGTTTCTGGTCTGATATACATAGGGATACCGATAACAGAAGCAATAAAGACCGATATAAAACCATCACCACTTGCATACTTAGTTATAAATTCTTCAGGTATGAATCCATATATAAAGGCACCAATAAATACACCAATAAATAGATAAGGTAACATTGGGTATAAAAATGCCCACGCATCGTTTAATGCTTGTTTAAAACGAGATCCTGTTTTATTAGCAAAAAAGCCATCACCTTTAACATTGACCCCTTTATAACTTTCAGCTAAATTCATTTTTGAAAATACTAAACCTGTTAAAATACTGAAAATTGCTAGTACTACAAAATAAACAATAGCTACTTTCCACCCTAATAAAGCCCATAACATAAATATCATTAGTGGGTTCATTAACGGTGAAGCAATTAAAAAACTCATCGCTGGACCAAAAGGAACTTTGGAATTTAATAAACCTGCAAGTATTGGAATAGTTGAACAAGAACAAAATGGTGTAACAGCACCAAATATCATACCTAATATATAATTGACGGCTTTATTAGGTTTGCTCAAAAGCTTTTTAATTTTTTCTTCTGAAACAACTTGTTGAATCAGACTTACTATAAAACTCACTACTATAAATAGTAATAATAATTCAAAAAATAACATCAGAAATGTTTTTATGAATTCTATAATTGAATCTACCATTAGTATAACGCCTCCGAATTTATTTAATCAACTTTTATTGATGTATTAATCAAAAAAAATTGATTAATTCTATGTTAAAAAGAAGATACTTAAAGTATCTTACAGCAAGTATCTTCATTTAAAACCACCTGTATTTGTTGCTCATTAATTTTATAATAATTCCATGTGCCATGCTTTTCAGCAATAAGAATATTTGCATCTACTAATTTTTTTAAATGATAGGAAAGTTTAGATTGTTTTAACGCTAATAATTCTTCTAGATCACAAACACATAAAGATTTTGAATCGCTTTGACGTATTGAATGTAGAATTTTAAGTCTAATTTTATCAGCTAGCGCATTAAACATCTGTTCATAAAAGTCTAATTGTTCTTCCTCAGTTCTATTAGGACTGGACTTAATAATTTCCATTAAATAATCACCTCTCTTATATACAGATATTTCTATTTTTGTTTGAGTTCTAGTATTGCTTGATTAAAATGAGTTTCTGTTATTTTACCATACATGTCAGGTTCTCCTTTAAAGAACTCCTTTTTCATATATGATATAGCTTCTTTTAAAGAAACTTCTCTTGATATCATAATTAGATTTAAGTAACTAACAAAATAATCAACAGATAATATACCTGCATGATTTATTCTCATAAAATCGAACTCCTTTATAAAATACTAAAATGATATATCAACTTTTTTTGATGTATTAAATATAAATTATTATTTCAACTTTTGCAAGATAATAAAACTAGTTATTTACGACGCATTCTAATCTAATACTAAAATTAGTCAAAAAACTACATAGACACAATGCTATATAGATGTTAATCTATGTAATGGATAGGAGGTATATTTATGTCTTATAAAGAATTATCAGCAATATTAAAAGTTTTATCAGATTCAAGCAGGTTAGAAATATTAGATTTACTTTCTTGTGGTGAGCTATGCGCTTGTGACTTATTAGAACACTTTCAATTCTCACAACCTACACTAAGTCATCATATGAAGTCATTAGTAGATAACGAATTAGTTACAACACGAAAAGACGGCAACAAACATTGGTATCAACTTAATCATGCTATTTTAGATGATATTATCCAAAACTTAAACATCATTAATACATCTAACCAAAGATGTGTATGTAAAAATGTGAAATCAGGTGATTGTTGATGACCATTTTAGCAATTGTGATTTTTCTTTTAACTTTAATCTGTGTGATATGGCAACCAAAAGGTTTAGATATTGGTATTACAGCTTTAATTGGAGCTGTTGTTGCTATCATTACAGGAGTCGTAAGTTTTTCCGATGTATTAGAAGTAACAGGTATTGTTTGGAATGCAACTTTAACTTTTGTAGCTGTTATTCTTATTTCATTAATATTAGATGAAATTGGGTTTTTTGAATGGTCTGCAATACATATGGTCAAGGCTTCAAACGGTAATGGCTTAAAAATGTTTGTTTTTATTATGTTACTTGGGGCAATTGTAGCAGCCTTTTTCGCAAATGATGGTGCAGCTTTAATCTTAACACCCATTGTATTAGCGATGGTTAGGAATCTAGGATTCAATAAAAAAGTGATTTTTCCCTTTATTATTGCCAGTGGTTTTATTGCTGATACAACATCATTGCCCTTAATTGTAAGTAATTTAGTAAATATCGTTTCTGCAGATTACTTTGATATTGGATTTATTGAGTATTTTAGTCGAATGTTTATTCCTAATATATTCTCTCTGATTGCTAGTATCCTCGTTTTATGGTTATATTTCAGAAAATCTATACCTAAAACGTTCGATACAGAAAATCTTTCAGATCCTAAAAATGCAATTAAAGACCCTAAACTATTTAAGATTTCATGGATTGTATTAGCAATACTGCTCGTGGGTTATCTTGTTAGTGAGTTTATACAAATACCTGTATCAATCATTGCTGGTATCATTGCTCTTATCTTTGTAATATTAGCTCGTAAATCTAAAGCAGTTCATACAAAACAAGTAATTAAAGGCGCACCATGGAATATTGTTGTATTCTCTATTGGTATGTACCTTGTTGTGTTTGGACTAAAAAATGTAGGTATTACAACTATTCTTGGGGATATCCTAACAAATATTTCAAGTTATGGGTTATTCAGCAGTATCATGGGTATGGGCTTTATAGCTGCTTTCTTATCTTCAATTATGAACAACATGCCAACTGTTTTAATAGATGCAATAGCGATTGGTCAATCCAGTGCTACAGGAATATTAAAAGAAGGTATGGTTTATGCGAATGTCATAGGTTCTGATTTAGGACCTAAAATTACGCCAATAGGTTCTTTAGCAACATTATTGTGGTTACATGTTTTAACACAAAAAGGTGTAAAGATTTCTTGGGGAACGTACTTTAAAACCGGAATCATTATTACTATTCCAGTACTATTTATAACACTCTTAGGTTTATACCTTACACTAATTATATTTTAAGAAAAGAGGCTTTAATTATGGATAAAAAAACAATTTATTTTATATGTACTGGCAACTCTTGTCGTAGCCAAATCGCCGAGGGTTGGGGAAAGAAAATATTAGGTGAAGATTGGAATGTCTATTCTGCTGGTATTGAGACACATGGTGTTAATCCTAAAGCTATAGAAGCTATGAAAGAAGTAGATATTGATATATCAAGCCATACATCAGACTTGATTGATAATGATATTTTAAAACAATCAGATTTGGTCGTAACGTTATGTAGTGATGCAGACGATAATTGTCCTATTTTACCACCAAATGTAAAAAAAGAGCATTGGGGTTTTGATGATCCAGCAGGTAAAGAATGGGCAGAATTCCAACGTGTTAGAGATGAAATTGGAAAAAGAATACAAGAATTCAAAGAAACGCTCGTTTAATGTGAGCGTTTCTTTATATTTAAGTCATACATTTTATTAATAATGATTTCATTTCTATATCTTTGATATAATAGTATGCCATTTTCCCATCCTTGTAAAAATTCAGCACGTCTCTTTTATACAGGGCTCTCAAATGATGTGATGTTGAAGCTATACTCAAACCTAATGTTATAGATAAGTCACAAACACATAATTCTTTCTCTTTAATTAGAGCTAATATAATTTTCAGCTTATTCTCATCACTTATCTTTAATAATGTATTGATAAGCCGTTGAGTTTTTTCTTCTTTTAAAAATTTTAAAGCATAATTCACTTTTTCCTCATGAACACAAATGACGTCACAAATTTTATTGTTACTCATATTAAGTCACACCTTAATTTATAATATAAATCCTAATATTGTTTGTATGGTTTCATTTTCAATAATAATAAATAAGCCCAATGCTATGTAGATAACAGCCATAATCCAACGACTGAACTTCTCAACAATTTCACCCACACCAGGAATTCTAGCTAGTTTTTGTGCTGTGAATACTAAAAAGAAAATTAAAACTAAAAATACAATTAAGGTAGTCAGTAATTCAACAATATCCAATGTTACAAAATAAGGGACAAATAAACCAATATTATCTGCACCACAACTTGCAATTGTCACTAAAGAAACAGTCCCTACTAATTTGGACAAACCTTTTTCGTTTAATTCTTTTTTTGCTCTTTTTTCGCCTTCACAATCATCATAAACAGCAACTTTTATACCTAAGTAGATGGGGATCAAACCTAATAAACCTAATATCCATTTCTCTGGAACATAATTTAACACAAAAGCTAAAAATAAACTGACTAATATGAGGATAATCGATCCTAAATATTGACCTATATAAATATCCCTATATTCTTTTCTAGTCTTTGCTCTTGCAAAAAATATTAATAGTATTACTAATAAGTCTACTGCAGTAGCAATGTAAAGTATTGCCGCAGTTACAATAGTCTGAACCATAGAGCACCTCATTCAAATATATATTTGAATGAATTGTATCATATATTGTATACTTTATGAATAATTATTACGAATCGAAAAGCGAAACTTAACTGATTATAGGGATTGTATGTGCAAAACGAGTTATTTATATATTTATTGATAATAAGATTTAAAATAATTTTAGTTTGTCAGTTCCTTGCATTTTGTTTTTTAGCAATATCACTAACAAGGGGAAGCATATCACAAGTGATGCGGTTTTTCAGTCGCTATTTAAAGACATTTTGAACCCACCAGACTATACGAGGTTAATAAGAAGTAGAGTTATATTTTTATTAGAATTATTTTTTAATAAAATGTAGATCAAACATCTAAATAATTATATACTTTGTCAATTTGTTCTTTAAAAGTGTCGCCAAATTTATGATCGAAGAATGCACTACCTATTGTGAAACCCCAAGGTGAAATAGATTTAATGAATTCGAGTCTTTCATAAGAATCAATACTTCCAGCAACACAGACAGGAATATCTATGTTAGCTACGAATTTAGATATTAAATTTGTAGCATTACCTATGTAACGAAATCCCAGCAAATCAAATCCGTGGATACCTGTATCTAAGTAATTGTTTGCTTCTTTTATAATCTCTTCAATTTCTCCATGAAGAACAGATGGTCTATTGCTTATGTTACCAGCAAATGGCATATATTTAATATTATGTTTCTTGCAATAATCATTTACAGATTCATAGAAAATAGTTCCCATCAAAATATCACAATTGCAAACTTTGGCTAAATATGCGCCTTCTAAACATTGTTTTTCTTCGTATTCAACTATTTCTAGAACGGTATTTTTACCACACTGTTTCATATAATTATATAATGATACCATTTCTTCTAAAGAAATTCCTTTATCCTTAAATCCCCAATATTTAACGTTAGTATCTTTACATTCTTCAAAAACTTCAAATGCATTTTTTACTGTAAAGTCATTATATGTGAGCATGACAATAAGTTCAGAATTTTCCAAAATAGACGCCCCTTTTATATTAAATTCCTAATTTGACTTAAGTTAATAGTTAATTTAAACTTTGTTTCTATACAATACAATAATAATTTTAATAATTCAAATGTTGAAAAAAGGATGTTGTGTTAAAATGATTAATATTTTGTTTCCAAATATTTATATAAGAAAAGTTTTTGATATAGATTTTTATAAAGTTTATAAGCTAGGTTACAGGGGACTGATTTTTGATATTGATAGTACTTTAGTTCCTCATGGTTCAGATTCTACAAAAGAAGTAGATGAATTATTTGAAAAATTACATAGAATAGGGTTTAAAACTATATTTTTATCTAACAATAGTGCATGTCGTATTGAGCGTTTTAATAAGAATATAAACATAGCATTTATAGATGAAGCTAATAAACCAAATAAAAATGGATATATTAAAGCTATTGAAAGATTAGAAGTTGAAAAATCAGAAATATTATTGATTGGGGATCAGATATTTACTGACATACTTGGAGCTAATTTAACTAAAATAGATAGTGTATTAGTAAAGTACTTATTGCATGAAAATGAAGTTAAAATAGGTAAAAAAAGAAGGGTTGAAAAAGCTATTTTATGGATTTTCTTTTTAACAAAGTGGATTTTTAAAAAGAATTCGAAAATTGAAAAATTGAAGGTGAATTATAATGAAAAAGCGTAAAAGTTTAAGTGAAATTATTCCTATATGGTATAGAGTGGCTGAGAGAAAGGAAACGATACGGAGACATGTGAAAGATTTAGTAAGTAACAATAACTTTTCAAACAGTTATTTAAGTAATCGTTTGCCTAATGAGATTTATAGACATAAATCTAAAATAATTAAAACCGGCAAAGATATTGACCCAATTTTACAAGAAAATAAAGCTTTTAATATTGAATTATCTTCTTCAAAAATAAATGGATTAGTAATAAAACCTAATGAAGTATTTTCGTTTTGGAAATTAGTAGGCAAAGTGAATAAAAAGAATGGATACAAAGAAGGACGAGTTATAATTAATAATAAAGTTGAAGCAGGAATGGGAGGAGGACTTTGTAATTTAGCCAATACAATTAATTTATTAATTCTGCATAGCCCTTTAAAAATAACAGAAGTCCATTTTCATTCCGATGCACTAGCTTCAGATATTGGAAAGCGTGTACCATTAGCTAATGGTACGTCAGTCGCTTATAACTATGTAGATTATCGTTTCAAAAATACAACAGATCAAAGTTTCCAAATAATTTTAAACTGTGAAAACCAAGAATTAGTAGCGATATTAAATAGTGAAAGCCCTATACCCTATAAATATAAAATTGTTGAAGAAAATCATAGGTTTGTTGAGGAAAACGGTATATATTACAGAAAATCTAAAATTTATAGAGTGACAGAAGATAAAGAAACATCCATTGAGTTAAATAAAGAATTAGTATTAGATAATAAATCGGAAGTTATGTTTGATTATGACTTAATACCAAAGACCCAAAATAAGTAGTGAAATTAATAAAAAAAGTGTATCATAAGTGAGATTACTGGTGCTAGTATAAAAATTAGGACATCTTTTCGTAGAGTCTTGAATCAAATATAATGAGACTAAGGAAGGTGTCTAAAATGACAAAGTACAGTGAATCTTTTAAAGAAGTGATTGTTGATTTATTTAACAATGGGACAAAAGCGAAGGATTTAAGTAGCGTATATGGCATTTCAGAAGCAATGATTTATAAATGGAAAAAATTATACACTAAAGATCCCAAAACCGGTGTTAATGAAAAACAAATGCAGGAGCTTAAAAAAGAAAATAAACGACTTCAACTCGAGAATGAAATACTAAAAAAGGCAGCTGCCATATTCGCTCAAGATCCACTTTAACTAAAATCCGTTGGATTAAAAAACACTCAAATATTTTTAGCGTCACTCACCTATGTCACGTACAAAAGTTTTAAGAAGCTTATATTATTATCATGTGAAAGAAAAATATTCTGTCAGAAATGAGAGACTCAAATACTTTAAAGATTTAATCAAAGCATTGTATCATCATTATAATGGTATCTATGGCGCACCTAAAATTCATGCTTTTTTTACACAAAAAGGTTATATGGTGTCTGTTAAGTATGTTCAAAAGATCATGCGGTTACTTGGCATTGCTTCTGTTACAATAAACAAATTTAAACACTATACTAACGCAAAAGTTAAAGGCGTTTTTAATAATATACTTAACCAAAATTTTGTTGCTTCACAACCCAACGAAAAATGGGTTTCAGACATTACTTATATTCATACTAAGCAGCACGAATGGTGCTATTTAAGTTCTATTATTGATTTGTATTCTAGAAAAGTTATAGCACATCAGTTTTCAAAAAATATGTCGTCACAACTCGTTATAGACACTTTAAATCAAGCAAAAACCACTAGAAAAATATCATAAAATCTAATCATCCATACCGATTTAGGTACGCAGTATTTATCTAAAGAAGTACGTAATTGGTTATTACTTAATAAAGTTAATCATTCGTTTAGTAGAAAGGGCTATCCATATGACAATAGTGTAATTGAATATTTTCATGCGGTGTTAAAGAAAGAAGAAGTATACTTAAAACATTATGATAGCTTCGAAGAAGCAAAAGCATCCATTTTTCAATATATTGAAGGATTTTATAATCAAAATCGGATTCATAGCACACTTCATTATTTAACGCCTAACGAATTTGAAAAAGCGAACTAATCGTGTTCAATTTACTCTACAAAAAAGTGTCCAAATTATTGACCTAATACCATACATATGCAAAAGTTTTTTTATTTTTTTCGGATTTTTATTTTGTCTATATTTTATAGAAATAGTAGAATTTATCAAACTAAAATGGCATTAATTATTCAAAAGGACATAATATGTCTTTTTGAAATGTTAATTTATTTTCAATGGTTAATTTAATAAATTTTAAATTAAATTTCTTATAGCTAAAATCATATGAAAGGAAGAACTAATAATGTCATTATTTGATAATACATGGAATAATATCGAAGAATTTTGGAATAAGACAAATATTGATAATATATCTGAGCAGTATATTAAC
>NZ_PPRL01000122.1 GCF_002902235.1 Staphylococcus ureilyticus | reverse complement strand
GATAACATCCTTGTTAAATTGTTTATATCTGAAATAGTTCATACAGAAGACTCCTTTTTGTTAAAATTATACTATAAATTCAACTTTGCAACAGAACCGTTCCGTTTGATATTGAATTAATAAACTTGTAGTTATTTGAAATTGTTCTTTGAATAAAGTGATATAACCGATATAATGGGTGTGAATAACTAGGAAAAGGTGAATTTAATGAAACAGATAAAAACTCATCATTTAAATCATAAAAAAAGTTTGAATCATCAATTTAAATTGTCTGGTATCGCACTGATTATGACTACGACTTTAATAGGATATGGTATAAATCCAACATCATCTGTAATGGCGAAAGAAAGTGCTGATGTGAAAGCTGATACACATTTGACTAGCGAACAAGCGTTAGAAAAGCAAATTCAACAAGCTAAAGAAAAAATAAAGAAATTGAAAAATATAAAGCGTAGTGAAAAGCGTGATGCGATTCAAAAAATGGAGAAGGCTAAAAGCATTGAAGAGGCCAAAGTAATGTTGGAAAAAGCTGAGAATGATGACAATCGCCTCAGTGAACAACAAAGCGTATCTGCTAACACCCAAATAGAAGATAGCAATATTACTGAAGATAATCATGAATCGGACGATGACAAAAAAGATATTTCAGATAATCAAAAACATATAACTGATCATCAAGAAAAAACTGTTCCTAGTGAGAAAACAGACTCAAGTAACTTACCTGAGCAAGAAAATAATCAAACGCAAAACGCTCATGATCGCATAACTAGTGAAAATTCACAACAGAACTTAGATCAATTGCTTGATAAAATTGATGCATTATCAAATGAAGTTGATGGGGGTAAACTAAAAAACGATAATGAAGCGTTAAGAGATACTGGAGACAATCAAGAACAACAAAATGAGGTTGCGAAAAGCACTAACAGTACAGGTGAAAAAAATCAGGCAGAAAAAAACACACCTGAAAAAACGTCTCGTTCAGATCATGATGTTCCCCAACCATTAGAAAAATTTGAAAAAGATATTGATAAAGTAACGACAAAACAAGCTAAAAACAATGACAACTTAGATGACTATGTAGCAACTAAAGAAGCAAAGTTACAAACATTAACATCAATGCTTTCAGAGCGTGATTCAATATCTAGAGAAAATAAAAGTAAAATGGCAAAAGAAATTAAGCAAGTTGAACAAAATTTAAATGAACAACATGAAATTGTGCTGGATCAATTGAAATCTGTAGACAATAAAGACCGAGCAGTTAAAGATATCATTAATCGTACTTTTGATGACAGACATGCTCAATCTATCTTAGAACGTATAGACACAGATGGTAAAACAGATCAACAAATTGCCAATCAGGTAATCAGTCAATTAGACGGTTTCTCTACAACTTCAAGTGACGATATTTTACAAGCGATGTTTGATAAGACAGGCGATAAGCAAGCGTTGGTTAAAACGATATTGTCAACGCATTTGAACGATGTGGATGCATCTCGTATTGCTGAAAAAATTATGCGAGACAATCCTGATAACGAACAAATTGTAGCGTTACTAAAACAAAATTTTGGGGACAATGTAACAAGTGATGATATTTTAGAAACGCTATTGGATCAATCTGAAGATAAACGCCAAGCCTTGGAAACGATGTTGGCTAGCAAATTAAATGATGCGAAAGCACAAGCACTTGCTGATGTTATTGCTAAAAAAGAAGATGCTAAGCATAATATTGTTGATTTAATGAAATCAGGTCTTGATCAACAGTTGAATGACTTATTAAAAGTTGATAAAGATATAAGTAACTTTAGAGATGATATCCATGGTATCTTTGAACCTTTGAAAAATACACCAAGCATTGCTGATACATTGGATAAAAGATCATTAAATAAAGGTGACAAAATATCGACATTATTGGATGCAGAGACACAACGACTTCAAAAACCAAGTCTGTTGAGTGGCTTATTCAGTGGTGATGGTTTATTAGATGGTGTGCGAGATATACCGAACCCATCACCTGGACGTGCTTTATCTATAGGTGAATCAGACGGCTTCTTGAGTGGTTTGTTCGATGATGAAGGTAATTTCTCGTTACCTGATGCTGGTACAGTAATGAAAAAATCAACGATTCCAGTAGGTATCGTGTTGTTAATCGTTGGTGGCGGACTGATATGGTTTGCTAAACGTAAACAGTCGAAAAAATTATAGTTTATCAATTTAAACAGGTGCTAAAGCTACTTGTTATCATATAAAAAATGCACCATTCAAAGTTAGTCACATAAGTGAGACTTTTGAAATGGTGCACTTTTATTTTGCAGAAAATGAGAATTTTAAAATATTGATTGAATTCTATCATGTGTCTATATAAAGTTAGTTTTGTTTACCTGTAATATAACTTAAATCAGTAGCGACATCTGCATCAATGGTTCTGTGAGAAACGATGCCAAGTCCCTTAACATTTGATTCTGAAATAACGATAGAACCGTCATCGTTCACTTTTTCTACAAAAGCTACATGACCGTATATTGAATCTGCACCATGCTGACCTGCCTCAAATACAACGGCAGTATGTGTCTTAGGTGTTGAAGAAACCGTATAACCTTTTCTTTCTGCGCGATTGTTCCAATTTCTGGCATCACCTAGATCTCCACCAACATATTGATCGAATTGCGACATACGGTGATAGACATACCACGTACACTGGCCATGTGGGTAAGGCGAGTGATTTGTGGTTTCTGAAAATGGCTTGAAATCGCTATTATCGTCATCGTTCTTCAATTTATAATCGTCTAAATCTGGCATTTGTTTACGGTCAAATTGTGTTAAGTCGTAGTGCTCAATAATGCTGTTAAGTTTGTCAGCGTATTGAGAATCAGTTGCATATGTGGTAGCCAGATGTGCAGTTGCTGACCGATAGTTATGTGCTTCGCGCTTCCACGTTGGTTTATAAATATTTGGATTGCCATCAATACCTTGTTTGATTAATTTAGCATAATCCTCTAATGATTCTTTTTCACTCGGATAACTACGGAAATCGGCTGAGATTTGGAACATGTTGTTTCCATTGTCTTCAAGAGTATTGAAAGTAGTGGATTTTCCTTGGTAAGTTCCCTTGATACCGAATAAGTTATAATGAGGTGCTTGGGCAAGTGCACTCATGCCAGAATCTGATTCTAATATGGCTTGTGCAATCATCACGGATGCGTAAATGTCTTCATCTTGGCCTATGTCATGTGCATCTTGTGCGATTGTTTTAATGAAGTCACGTGTATTTTTATTTTCAGTTATTGTCAGTTGATTTGTAGTGTTATTATCGTCCGACAAGTTTGGTAATTGTTGAAAAATAGCAGTAGTGCGTATGTTAGACTGCTTGGTATCATTTTCAAAGGATTGGGCTGGTTTTTCTTTTTTGGCTAATTGTGATTGAGAAGGTAACTGCGGATTAGCATGGTTACTTGATGGTTGTTCATCTGAGTCACTTTTCTTATTTTCAGAATCCTTATTTGATGAATGTGCTTTTTGAGATTCATATTGTTTTTGGTTATTTTTAGCGTCTTCACTATACTCGTCTAAAATTGATTCTAATACTCTATCTTCTGACGATGAACCGGATTGATTGTCTGTTGTGCTGTCATTGTCACGAGTGTCTGCGTCATCATCCTGCTCACCTGTATCATTATTACTTGTCGTTGTTTCATCATCTTGTTTATTCTGACTATGCCCATCCTGCGTTGTGTTTTCACGAGATTGATTTTGGTGTGAATCTGAATTGGGTTCGGTATCATCTTGTTGCGCATCATGCTCATCTGTATACTGATTTGACTCATATTGACTGTTTTCTGATTCACGCGCTGTGTCATTAGCATCGTTGTCATAATCTGTACGACTTTGTTCTTGTATAGATTCTTCGCTATCTTCATTTGAATCATCATTTATCTCATTATCATCAATGAAAGCTGTCGCATTTGAATCTTCTGAATCAGTGTGGTCTGTTAATGAATTATTTTGTTTGTTATTGTCTTCGTTTGAATCATCGTTTTGTTTTAATGTGGAAGGGGTTTGGGTTGCTTCATTATTAGAAAGTAATTGATCTAGTAATTTAGATAAACTGTTATTGTCTTGGTTTTGTTTCAAAGGTGTTGGTTTAAACATATCAAATATGTTTGAACGATCATCGTCTGTTGATGTATCCCATGTATTTTTAGTTACATTTGTCGACGTTTTGTCAGGAGTCTTAGAATTATCGTTTTCTTGGCTGTTGTTCTGCTCACTTGTTTTAGTGGGGCCATCATTTTTACGATTTTGTTGATCTTCCCGTTCACTACTATGCTTATTATCGCTAGATTTCTCTTTTACATCATCAGATTTCTCGTTATTAGTTTTATGATTTTGGGAGGATGATAGCGATGAATCAGATTTTTCTTTGTCTTTGTCTTTCTGTGTCTCAGTTGACTTAGTAGTCATTGTATCTTCTTTTGAGGTTTCTGCTTTGGCATCATTGATAGGAAATGATGGCATAAGTAAAGAAGTTGAAAGTAAGCAAACTAATAATTTTTGTTGCCTCATGAAAATACCTCTTTCCTAAAATATATTATTTACTATATACAAAGTATTGTTTATCTTGGTAAACTGTTAATAGTCTTGCTTTTAGTTGATGTCTATCAACTATGAAAGGTTAAACGTTATTAATGAATTCAGTATATCAATTTATATGCAATAAACAAATAGTAATTTGAATTTTATATAAGAAGAAATCACAGATCTAGTTTTTGAGGTGTATAAATGAAAAACGTAATAAAATTATTTTTTATGGATTTAAAAAAGATTGCTAAAGCGCCTAGTGTATTAGTGATTTTAGGTGGTTTAGCCTTGCTTCCTTCGTTTTATGCTTGGTTTAACTTGGATGCGACATGGGATCCATATGGTAATACTAAAAATATTAAAATCGCAGTTGTGAATGAAGATAATGGGGATAAAGTCAAAGGTAAAAAAATTAATGTTGGTGATCAAATTACCGATAATCTTAAAAAAGATGATAACTTTGATTGGCAGTTTGTAAGTAGAAAAAAAGCAGATCATGATTTGAAAATGGGAGAATATTATGCAGCCATTTATATACCAGATAAATTTACACACCAAATTACTGGTACGTTGCGAAAAGACCCACAACAAGCAAACGTTGAATATAAAGTGAACCAAAAACTTAATGCAATTGCGCCTAAAATGACTGATGCTGGTACAAGTGCTATCGTTCAAAAAGCGAATGAACAGTTTAATGAAACAGTGACACAAGCACTTTTAGATGAAGCGAATCGTCTAGGTGTAAAACTTGAAGAAGAGATTCCAACCATCAATAAAATTGAAGATGCTGTATCCGAAGCGAATAAAGCTATGCCAAAAATTAACGATTTTGCAGATACACTTATTTATTTAGATGAAAACCAAGATCAAATTGACAATTATGCGGATCGATTTAGAGGATTAGGTGACTATAAAGGTGAAGTTATCGATGCAGCAGATAAGTTAAATCAAGTTAATGCTGCAATACCTGCATTGAACGAGCGTGCTAAACTAATACTGGCATTAAATGACTACATGCCAAATATTGAAAATGCACTTAATGTTGCTTCTAACGATGTGCCAGAAGCCTTTCCTAAAATCAATCGCGGTGTTGATATTGCAAGCACTGGGGTAGACGCTGGCTTACAAGGATTGAACGATGCGCAAGGTTACTTGCCTGCGATTCAACAACGCGTAGAAAGTTACCAAGAAGTCGTTGATCGCGCACAAGATGCAAATCAAAATGTTAATCAACGCCTAGAAGATAATATACAAACTGAGCAGCAAAGTGCTAAGCGTTCAGGTCGATATTCAAATATTCAAACATCGCAAATAAGTAATAATCAAAGCGATGATGATGACAATGAACAACATGATTCTACAGTAAGTAGTAAAGATGTTAATGCTATGCAATCTTCATTATCAGAGTCATTGTTATCACTTTCTAATTATGCTGACAAACAAGCCGAAAGTAGTCAGGAAGATATCAAAGCGTTGGAAAATGTCACATATGGTATTTTATCTACAGACAAACCTAAAGATTTTCAAAAAACACTGGATCATATTAAATCCAGACTGGAAATGACTAGTAAATTTAATCAGCAATTTATCGATATATTAACAGAACTAGAAGAGAGAGAAAATGTCGATTTATCGAATGAAATCAAAGAATTAGAATCGACAAATAATAAAATAAATGACTTAATTAAGCAGCAGAATCAACTTAGTGATGCACTGTCAAACGGAAGTTCTGGTAAGGCAGAAGCAGTAGCATTACTTAAAGACCTACCTCGCGTAAATCGTAGCTTGGATGATTTAAGAAATTATATTAAAACAGAACTAAATCAGAATTTGTTCGACATATCAAACGAAGTAATGTCTGTATTAAATGAAGGTGATGCTAGACTTTCAACGCTTCAATCGAAATTAAATACGATAGAACAGGTTATAAACTCTGGACAAAGTATTTTGACAACAGGCAAAGATAGAATCGAAACGATTCAAAGTGCATTGCCAACCATTGAGCAAAGATATATGGATGCAATGGCTACTGCACAAAATTACTATCCACAATTTAAACAAGGCGTTGCGAACGCAGCATCCTTTATTGAAAATGATTTACCAGGGTTAGAGCAACAATTGTCTGATACGACAGCAACAGTAAATAGCACGATACCGACCTTATTCAATCGTTACGATCGTTTAGTTGATATTTTGGATACCAATCAACCACGTGCCAAAGAAGGATTGCATAATTTAGCGAATTTCGCACGTAACCAATTACCAAATGTTGAAAAAGATCTTGCTAAAGCGAACAAACTATTTGATGAGATTGAAAAAGATGATGCGGTAGACAAAATGGTAGATTTATTGAAGAATGATTTGAAAAAACAAGCGAATGTGATTGCGAACCCAATAGATATTGATCAAAAGGATGTATTTCCTGTGAAAGACTATGGTTCAGCAAGCACGCCATTCTATACAGCCTTAGCCATTTGGGTAGGTGCGTTATTGATGGTGAGCTTATTAACGACAGATAATAAACACAAATCATTAGCACCATACCTATCAACAAGAGAAATATATTTAGGTAAAAGTGGATTATTCTACTTATTAGGTATCGTTCAAGCGCTTATTGTATCTATTGGTGATATCGTAATACTGAAAGCACAAGTAGAATCAATTGGTTGGTTTATTGGTATCGCAGTATTCGCATCAATCGTATTTGTTACCATTGTTTATACTTTGGTATCACTGTTAGGAAATCCAGGGAAAGCCATTGCCATCATCTTTCTTGTGCTACAAATTGCAGGTGGTGGGGGAACATTTCCTATCCAAGTTACACCAGAGTTTTTCCAAACGATTCACCCTTACTTACCATTCTCTTATGCAATCGATGCATTAAGAGAAGCGGTTGGCGGACCTGTTCCTGAAATTCTAACTCAAAAATTAGTAGTACTTTCATTATTTGGTATAGGATTCTTATTAATTGGTGTAATATTCAAACCAATTACAGATCCACTGATGAGAAAAGTAACTGAAAAAGCTGAAGAAAGCGATGTAATGGAGTAAAGTTGCTAACAAGTTAAACGTCAAAATGATGTTTATCAGTTTGAATGATGATAGTGAAAAACAGTTTCGGTCTAAAACAGAAACTTAAAAATATAATGAGCGATGATTTCACTTCAAATAAGGGAGTAGGACAGAAATCTAATTTTATATAAAAGATTTTGTTATCTCCTCTTGCTTGGGTAATTAGAATTGAAAAAAGTATAAAATCATTACCTAGAACTGTAATTCATGCATAAGTCCCACTAACTCAATCAATTGAGAAGTGGGACTTTTATTTTTTGAATCAGTTTAGATTTTGAATGTGTATGCATACTTGTTTAGAAAATGGATATAATTCGTAGATGCTTTTCTATAATATAATCCTGTTGTGAGCTGTTAAAAATGATTGAAGGTATGCATTTTAATATAAAAAAGACACTTTAAGGGTTTCGAATTATTGCAACAATAAAAAAACATCCACGATAACAATCGAAGATGCTTATTAAATAGCTTAGATAATATTTTGAATAACTTCTTTGCGTAATTTACTTCTTAATTCTGCCATCGTATTTAAGTGATATTTTTTATAATCACCTGAATCAATTCTAAAAGCGTGTATACCTAAAACTTCATTTTTACTATTTAAAATGGCACCTCCTGAAGAACCAGGTTCAGCCATTATTTGATAATAGCCCATTGGATTGATGTTGCGAGCCATAAGGGAATATTTCCCCTTAGAATGATACATCGTACCCATAGGATCATTCTTGAATTTGCCAGTTGGTAATCCATAATGGTACATATGAATAGGCGTATTAGCCTTGATATTAGTAATCGATTTTTCTGGAGCAATTTTACGTATTTTCATATACTTTGAAATATCTTCTTTTGTATATAATAATGCGACATCACCAAATTGCATCATTTTTACACCAATCACATTGAGAGAACGTGTGTAGGTTGAACCTTCTTATAGCAGGTTCACTCTAAGATTTTGTAATGAAGATGGTGACATTGGTTTATGTGCTTCTGGATTATTGACGACGTGATTAGCTGTTAATATTGTATGTTTACCAATTGCAGTTCCAGTGCCATATGTCAGAGCTTTTTTAATAGGATTCCAATTAAATACGGTTGCAATATTGGCTGATTTTGCAGTCGTATGTTCTAAAGTAACTCCTTTATTGCCGGATTTTTTCATGATTTTTAATGCATCATTGATGCCGGATGCTTCAGTCGTTTGACCAAAATCCCGCACATTATCGCTGCCTGGTATCTTTGATGACCAAGTTTTAGGTGCTTGATTATAGTAGTTGCTGTTTTTTGAAGTTTGCTTACTTGTTTTTGGAATAACCTTTACACTTTTAGATGCTTTTGCTTGCTTAGCTAATGGTTTTGTTTGTTGTTTTTTTGTTGTTTTAGTTGAACTTGATAGTAACTGTGGTTTTATAGATTTTGATGTACGCTTAGAAGAAGTATGTTGAGCTACTCGAACTTTGATTTTTGATGACCCACTTTGGTTTTGTTTAATAGATGCATTTGTTTTTTGATTTTTGTTAGTGGGCATAATAGCTTTATTTTTATTTTGAATTATTGGTTGTTTTGATAGTTTTTTCTTTGGAGTTATTGGTGAGTGCGATTGTACTTTTATAGTTTTTGATGGTGGTTGCACATTTTTACCCAAAATTACTTTCGGAGTATCTTTTGGATCCCCTTTTATAACTGGATTTTTAAATTCTATGTCTTTATTATTGTATTTCAATTTAGTGTTTTGCTTGGGAAATTGAACTTCATTTTGTTGTGATTTTAAATTGCTATTACTAACTATTTTAGTATTTTTTACTTCATTTGTAGTATTGATCTTTTTTGTTTCTTTTGTTGTTATCGGATATTTTTTAGTTACTTTATGGTTAGTTGGATAGTTGATATCAGTAGTGTTTTCAGCAGCCTCCATTGTATCAACATGAAATATTATCACCAAACAAATTATCATAGATATGGCGATGATTGCAGAAATATATTTTATTGCCCATGACGGTTTATTCACTTAATCTGTCCCCTCTGTTTTTTTGTGTAAAAAATAAATAAGATTATTTATTTAATATTATATACTTTTTTTATGTATGGCAATATATTTTTGAGAATAGGAATAATATAATGAAATAGACATTTGTTTGGCAAAATATACTTGTGATAACTAACTTTTTTCTTTATTGCAGTATTTTTTTACTAATGTCATAAGCTATTAATCTTAAGTTAACCAATAATTTAATTATTGCATTTTAAAAAACATTGTGTATTATTAAAATTATAGAAAACATTAAGGGGAAAAGAATGAAAATGAATACGAATATACGTACTTTTTCTAGCAAGAAGTTAGTGCTAGGGCTTGTAACGACTGCTATTGGGATTAGCACGATTGCTTTAGTAAGTGAAAATGCACATGCGATTACTTCAACAGTAAAATCACAAACAGTAACAAAAAAAACTAAAACTACGACTTTGACAACTAAATCAACTACAACGGTGAAAACAGTAAAGCCTGCAGTGGTAAAAGCAACGACAACAAAAGTTGCTACAAATGTAACGACTAAAAAAACACAAGCAACAGTAAAACCTATAGCGCAAAAAGCACCAGTGACGAAGCAGTCAGTACCTGTAAAAAAACCTGTTAGTAAAGCTATTTCAACAACGACGATTAAAGCACCTGTTACGTCCAAAGTACCGACGACAACAGCGAAGAAACCAAGTACAACAACAAAAGTACCGACGACAACAGCGAAGAAACCGAGTACACCGATAAAAAGCACGACAATATCATCGACAAAAACGCAAACAACTCCAGTAAAGACACAGAGCACACCGACAAAGACTCAGGCTTCAAGTACAACAACGCCGCAGACTACAAAATCAAACACACCATCGACAGTACCTACACCATCTGTACCAGTACAACCCAGTACAATAGCAAACGCACCAGTCAAGACAAATGAAGCATCCCAAAACACAGTATCTCCTAAACTCGAAAATACGAACATTCAAGATAAGACATTACAGTCACAAGAAACAATAAAAGCAACTCCAGAAACGGAAACAAAGACAGCTAGTGCAACGCGTAAACAAGATTATTATAAGTCTATGACAGAATTATACAAAGATACGACAGAAGGTATCGACTGGAAGAAAGATACACGAAATGTCGGGAAATCAGTGTTGATAGCGGCACCACATGGTGGGAACATTGAACAAGGGACTTCAGAATTAACAAAACTAGTGGCGAATAATGGTGATTTTGATTATTTTTCATTTGAAGCGATACGTCCATCCAACAACACCCAATTACATGTAACATCTACAAATTATGATGATGCAACTTTGCATGAGATGATTCAAGATCGAACAGCTACCATTTCAATACATGGTGCTCAAGGTGAAGAACAACTCGTATACTTAGGTGGTTATCAATCACCGCTTAGAGACGCCATTCAAAGTCAACTTGAACTTAAAGGATTTGTAGTGAAGATACCGCCAGAATACCTTGGTGGGCTGAGTAATGCTAATTTTATTAATAAAGTAGAGGAAAGCACAGGTGTTCAATTAGAACTAACGACCGCTTTAAGAAAAGCGTTTTTCAAAGATGCAGACACTAGCACAGCATCATGTAAAAAAATAGAAAATTGGACTACCACGATGTATGATTTTGCTGAAGCACTTAATGGTGCAATCAAGCAAGTCTATCCAGAAAATCAAGGATAATATATTGAATTTATTGCTAAAGTAGCACGTTTCAAGTTTTTAATTTTAATAAGTAGATTTCTTTTAATAAGCTAATGACCTCAATGCGTATGTATATACTAAACTGACCCCAAATAATGGGAATAAAATAAAAACACTTTCGTTGAATTCAATTAAAATGAATCCTACGGAGGTGTTTTTTCTATGAAAAGAGTGTCGTATTCATTAGAAACAAAGTATAAAACTATTGAAATGAAAAAAGCTGGTTATACTATTAAGGAAATTATGGAAGCGTTAAATATTAGAAAAAGAACACAAGTGAAAACATGGTGGAGATGGTATCGAAATGGGGAAACTTACAGATTTTCTCAACAAGTCGGTAAGCAGTATACTTATGGTAAAGGACTGGAAGAGCTCTCAGAAGTAGAACAATTAAAATTAGAGAATAAAAGAAAAGATATTGAATTAGATATTTTAAAAAAGTACAAAGAATTGGAAAGGAAGTGGTACCAACAGTAATTGTAGAATTAGTTAATCAACTAAAGCATAGGTATTCAGTCAAAATGATACTTGATGTATTAGAAATACCCAAATCAACATACTATAGATGGAAACACAAAAATGATAAAAATGATAACTTAACGCAAAAAGTCATTCAATTGTGTAAAGACAATCAATATACCTACGGTTACCGAAAAATTACTGCCTTGATTAATCAATTGTCTTCAGTACCAGTTAATCATAAAAGAATTCAGAGAATCATGCAGGAGAATAATCTAAACTGTCGAGTTAGACCTAAAAAGTCAAAAAGGATTGGTAAACCTTATTATAAAACAGATAATTTATTACAAAGACAATTTAAAGCAAGTCAACCAATGGAAGTATTAACAACAGATATTACTTATTTACCTTTCGGTAACTCTATGTTGTATTTATCTTCAATTATGGATGTTTATAACGGAGAAATTGTTGCGTATAAAATAGATAACAAACAGGATCAAAGCTTAGTAAATGATACATTGAATCAAATTGATATACCTGAGAATTGCATACTACATAGTGATCAAGGAAGTGTTTATACATCCTATGCTTACTATCAATTATGCGAAGAAAAAGGCATTATCAGAAGTATGTCCCGAAAGGGAACACCAGCTGATAACGCCCCGATAGAAAGTTTCCATTCCTCGCTAAAGTGTGAAACTTTCTACATCAACAATGAGCTCAATAGCTCTAATCAAATTGTAATAGATATTGTCGAAAATTACATTAAAAACTATAATAATAATCGAATTCAACAAAAACTAGGCTACTTATCCCCTATAAAATTCAGAGAATTAGCAGCCTAGAACATAGTGTTTTTATTAAATTCCCACCTTATGGGTTCAGTGCCATACGTGTTGGGGTTTTTTATATATTTTAGTGAGATTCATATTCGGGTAGTCTAAGGGAAGTCTAAATCTTCCGATTTTCTGTAGAAAAACAAAAATTGTAATTGCGCATATATTTATAAAGTTGTATAAGGACATAGCATGTAGCGTTAATAAATAAATCTCTAAGTATAGATTTCATAAACAAAGAAATGTTTGAATTCAAAAAAACATTGTAATATAATTCACGTTATTTCATGCAAAATGATAAATTCACATTTGCGAAAATTTGAACATACATAGATTAATCTAAAGAGGAGCACAATGATGAAGGTATATACATCTATTATTTTTTGGATGAGAGCAATTGCTTGTTTAAGCATTGTGATGATTCATACAATTACTACAACATTTTATAAATTTGAAATGCCCAATGATGGCTATTTATTAAGAGGTTTTCAATTACTATTATTATACGCGACACCAATGTTTGTTTTTATTTCTGAGTTTTTATTAGCGAAACAGTATAAGACACAGGTTAAAGAAGGATTTGTAAAACAGAAGTTGCTGACATTAGGAATTCCATATATCATCATTAACTTAGGTTTAGCGTATGTCTACGGGCAGCCTAATAATTTAATGGAATATTTAGATTCTGTACAATTTATGATGTTTCATGGAGGCACGCTGACATATTTTATTGTTATTATTTTTCAATTTTATGCTTTACATATATTATTTGCGAAGCACTTAGTAAAACTTAATCCATTAAAATTAATCGTATATTCATTAGTTATCACGATGCTATTTTGGGCTATCAGAACTTTTGTTGATGCACCAGAGGCTTGGTATTTAAATTGGTTATGGCAACGAGAGGGCTGGATGATATTCATAGGTTGGCTTAGTTATTTCTTACTAGGTTTTTATATGGGTTATTATTATGAAACGTTGATGGTCAACATACAAAAGTATACGAAATACATTGTGTTAGGAACTGTTATAGTGACGGCCATAACGCTGATCAATTACTTGTCGGGCTGGTTAACGCTAGTGGACTCTAAGCGTATTGATACACCAATCTATGTTACTATGATAATCTTAATATTCTTTCTAATATCGTCTTATGTTAAATATGTACCAAAATTTTTCATCTTAATCAGTAATTATTCTTTTTCAATATACTTAATTCATTACTTTATTGTACATAGGTTAGGGACATTACATGAGCATCCTATATTCAATATCGTATTTACATTTACATTAACGATTACGTTCTCAATATGCATTGCTTATGTGTTTAACCAGTTTAAACTAGGCAAATATATAGTAGGAGGCATTGGGAACGTTAAGTATGATACGTTTTATCAAAGTTATAAAAATAACCTAGTAGATTAAAAAGGGGAGAATTGAATGGATAAATTAGTCTCGGTTATTATATCTGTCTATAATAAAGAACCATTCTTAAAAAAATGTATTGAATCTTTAATCAATTTAAATATGGAACAATCAAAATTAGAGGCAATCTTTGTTGATGATTGTTCTACAGATAACTCAGTAGCAATGATTGATAGTTATGCTAGTCAGTATGATTTTATAAAATTAATTCAGCTACCAACGAATACAGGTAGTCCTTCAGAACCAAGAAATATAGGTATTAAAGAGGCGAAGGGTAAATATATCGCCTTATTGGATGCAGATGACTGGTTAGATACAGAAGGATTTCCTAGGTTTATGGAGAAAGTAAATGCAGATGATGCAGAGTTAGGCTTAGGACAAACTTTCAAACATACAAATAAAAGCATTACGTATCATGCTAGATTCACAGCATATAAAGATGCATCAAATCTGATGCCACAAGATATTGAAAAAATTTTTCGAGCGGTAGGGCCACCGGGCAAAGTATTCAAACGCGATATTGTAATTAATAATCAGATTCAATTTGAACATATGAAATTTGGTGAGGACAAATTATTTTTCATTGATCTTATTTCTAAGATTCAAAATATTACAATGTCTACGATACCTGCTTATCATGTGAATAGATACGATGAGAATCAATCACTTGTGAAAGAGACTTCAGTGGTAGATAAAGCTTATTTGAATGTGAATATAACCAAGCGCATTTGTAATATGGATATATCTGAATCTCTGAAAAAGATGATGTTATCTAGAATGGTGGAAGTAGACTTTTTTAGAAGGTTATTGCATACAAAAACGTTTTTAAAATCTGATGATAAGCAAACGTTCTATGCTATTTTTGACGAAGTAGAACATATACTAAATGAATCTGGTTATCATATGAAGGAATTTATTAACAATAAAAAATTCATAGCTATGTATACTTTATACCATCAAGAAGATAAAGAACCCTTTTTAAACCTTACAGAAGCACTTGTTTATGGTTATTGGCATTATTATATAAATAAAGATGCGATTTACATGGAAATTGATGGTAATTATGATGTTTTAGAACCCACACCTGTGCGTTGTTATCCAGTGTATGAAGGGACGCAAATGCTAAATGGTGAATTATATGAAGTGATTAAAGTATTGAAACCGGAAAATATACAAATCAATGGTGTGAAATTAGTTGAAATTAATAACTCAGCGAACGCGTATCATGTTGATTATGTGTATAAAGATAAAAACATTTATATTCATCAACAACAATTTAAGCAAGCGAAAGAGATAGATGTTAACCTCGGTGTCGAATTTGGTGAAATGAATGATATCGCCTTGGTTTACGCTTCTTACCCAAGTAATAATGAAATTTATAAAATGAAACGACAAAGCTTTAAGTTAGAGTTCGTCAATAAATTGAGGGAAAAATACAAAGGGAAATATTTCTTAACGGCTTCAGAACCATTGATGACGCTTAAAAAAACAAATGTATATCGTGACATTGAATTTAAAGAACAGCTCTTGAGCTTAAATCCAGGTACAAAAGTGGTACCGACAGACATTCAGTTCACATCGAATGGTACACCTAGATTAATTCTTGAAGACGGTAGTGTGATGACTGCTAATAAAGATTTTGTAACACAGATTAACATGGATGACCATCACAAATATATTACAGAGGTTCCTAGTGAAGTTAAAATTAAAAAAGTTTGTAAGTTGTATAACTCTAGAACATTTAAAAATGAACCACTAGAAACACTTAAAGTTGGAGATACGATTAACATAGCTAATATTGCCTATACTAATAAATCAACACCACGATTAGTCACACAAGAAGGAAATTACTTAACAGCAAACAAAGATTTTATTGAAGTAATATCGTAATATTGAAGTAATGAATATATTTAAGAGGCTACTAAATAACCGAAAGTATTGGTTTATAGTAGCCTCTTTGTTATAAAATTTATTGGAATTAGTTAAGTTAATGCGTTGCCTCATGAATAAAATATTTAGTTTGATTACTTACGATTTTGGACTTTTTAGGCACTGGAACGATATAGTTTCCATTCGGAATTTTAATAAGCAAATTAATGATTATTACAGATATAGTAACTATAATAATAAATAAAATACCGTATAATAAAAAGCTATCCCTATTATCAAAAATTGGTATTTTCATTACAATCCATTTTACTAAAGGATGTACTAAATAAATTCCCATAGAGTAATTACCGATTAAAGTTAGTATTTTCATGATTGATTTACTTTTTCTGATAAGAAGGTAAAAATAAATTAAAAATGCTAAGAAAAACGGTGTATATAGTAAAAACATTGGATGGGATGATGTTACGAAATGATCTAAATCAATAAATATTAAAAATGAAATAAAAACGACTACAATAGAAGGTAATAATAAGGTTTTATATTTTCTAATACCCATGTTTATCTCCTCGTAATATCTTGCGAATACAATCCCTAAAATAAAATAAGAAATCCAATTGAAAATAAACGCTCTACTCATAACAAAAGTACCTATGACCGGTATGTCAATTGAAAATTGTTCGTAGTTCAATTGCCAGAATATAGTGAGTATTGTAGAGAAAACGTATGTTAGCAGTAATGGTAAGCCTTTTTTAATTTTTTGTAAGACTGGAAATAAAATATAAAACTGAAGAACGGTTAATATAAAATATAAATGGTAATTTCCAGTTCCAAATAAATAATATCCTATAAAGTTTTTATTACTATCTAGGTTTACCTCAACAACGCCTAAGTAGTATAAATAGACAGTTGTCCAAATTATATATGGTACAAATATTTTAGTAAATCGTGATTTTACAAAATAGTTTAAATCAAAACCGCGTTTCAAGACAGAATGTGTTAATAAAAAGGCACTAATAACTGCAAAAACAGGAGTGCCGAGCCGACCAATCTGGCTAAGATACCCTGCAATAATTGTCATACTAAGACTGTTTTCGTTATTTATGTATGAAACAGATAGATGAACACATACAATAAATAGCGTTGCAATAGACCTAATAATAGGTATTTCTTCAATATACTTCAAAATACTCCCCCCAAAAGATTGAAATTACACACATCCATTTATTATATAGCATACTGTTTGTTTAATCTAGAAGTAAAAATAGTGAAAATTTAATATTAATAAGTGATATAAATGAATCTTTAAAAAATAAACAAAATATTGTAAAATGTTTATTGATTATATAAAAGGAGGTGTCGTAATGTTTCTTATAGCGCAAAGTTGCAGATTTTTACAAATCGTTCGCAACAAATTTTCAGGATTAACTTCAAAATTGGTGAAGTCTGTCTTTTTTGAAATTAATCAACAGTCTATAAGGAACTGACACCTGAATTTTGCTTCCTTATAGACGATATGGAGGAAGTAAAATGAATATATTAAACGCATCTAACATTTCTAAAAGATTTATTGAAGAAACTTTATTCGATGATATTAAAATTACTCTTAACGCTGGAGATACTATTGGTTTAGTAGGTAGAAATGGAGAAGGTAAGACTACCTTATTGAATTTATTATCTGGTATAGAAAAACCATCATCAGGCGTAATCAGTTGGAAGAAAAATTTAAAGATTGGTTATTTAAACCAAATACCTGAATACGAATCACATCAAAACATTTATCAATGTTTGCAATCTGTGTTTCAAACTTTAAATCGTATATCAGACCAACTTGAAGTGATTGAAGAAAAAATGAGTCATGAAACGGAAAATATAGATAATTTAATGTCTCGGTATGGCGAATTACAGTCATATTATGAAGCGCATGATGGTTATGAAATAGATGCTAAAATACGTAGAGTAGCTAATGGTTTAAATATAGAACATTTGCTCGAATCAAAATGGGGAGATTTATCTGGTGGAGAACGTACAAAAGTAGGTATTGCGCAAATATTGATTAAACCCACAGATTTATTACTTTTAGATGAGCCGACGAATCACCTTGATTTTAGTTCTATCGAATGGTTAGCTAACTATATTGAGAATTACGAAGGCGCTACAGTAATTGTTTCGCATGATCGCTATTTTTTAGATGAAACAGTACAGCAAATTATAGAAATAGATCAGAAGCAACTTTATAGTTATAATGGCAATTATTCATATTTTGTTGAAGAGAGAGAAAAAAGGTTACTAGTTGAATTTGAAGCTTATAAAACACAACAAAAGAAAATTAAAAAAATGAAAGAATCCATTAAGCAATTAAAATTATGGGCGAGCCAAGCAAAACCACCCAACGCTGCAATGTACCGTCGGGCTAAAAGTATGGAAAAAGCCTTAAATCGTATCAAGCGTTTGGAAAAGCCAACGATAGATTCACAAAAAATGAACATAGTGCTTGAAGAAAGTAAACGTGTTTCAAACAAAGTCATTGAAATGGAAAATGTGGCTAAAGCATATGATTCTTTATTATTTGAAAATGTGGATATGTTGATTAGAAGAGGTGAGCATGTTGCTATTATTGGTGACAATGGAACAGGTAAATCAACCCTTTTAAAAATGATTTTAGGACAAGTTTCTGTAGATGAAGGTTCAATTAAAACTGCAAACAATTTAAAAATTGGATATCTTTCTCAGCATGAGTTTGAGGAAGTTGAAAATGATACTATATTAAATATTTTTCGAGAAAAGGTGGATGTGACAGAAGGTCAGGCTAGACATATGTTAGCTAACTTTATGTTTTATGGCAAAGACGTTTTTAAAAAAGTTAATGATTTAAGTGGTGGAGAAAGAATCAGGCTTAGATGGGCGCAACTAGTAAATAGTGATTATAATTTACTAGTTTTAGATGAACCAACGAACCATTTAGATATAGATGCAAAAGAAACAATTGAAGAAGCTTTATTGGATTATGAAGGTACCATCATTACTGTGTCACATGATAGATACTTTCTTAATAAGCTATTTAGCGTCACTTATTTGTTGAAAAATAAAAATTTTGAAAAGTTTCATGGAAATTATAACTATGTTAAAAATAAAGGTTTTCTATAATTTATATACACACAAAATAAAGCAGGATAGCGGATGTCTATCCTGCTTTTAGACTGCATATTGAAATAAAAGTATCACTTTAAGCTAAAGTGAGTTGTTCAAAACCTTTAAGGGTTTAGATAACTTTTAAAGTATGATAACTTTTGTAATGGGAAAAGCAATTTCTTAATAAATCACTACTATTTGATGTATTGTAACGCAATCGTATAGCAAGCTAAGAATGGGGGAAATACAATATGAATCAATTGAAGCAATTTTTTATGAAGTTGATTGAACCACTAACAAAGGTTGAATTTTATCAATCACTTTTAGTCAATATATTAATTATTGTGGCATATATTTTGATAGGTATTATTGTGATTACCATTGCGAAGAAATTAGTGACGAAATTTTTCAAAGCAAATGCAAAGAAAAAAACACACTATAAAATTAAACGAAGTGAGACGTTATCTACACTTGTTCAAAATCTAATTAGTTATGTTGTATGGTTTATCGTACTCACATCTATACTTTCACGCTTTGGGATAAGCGTATCGGCAATTTTAGCCGGTGCTGGTGTGGTCGGTCTAGCGGTCGGCTTCGGTGCACAAACAATTGTCAAAGATATCATAACCGGTTTCTTTATTATATTTGAAGGACAATTTGACGTGAGTGATTATGTGCAAATTAATGCGTCTGGTGTGACGATTGCAGAGGGTACAGTTAAAACAATTGGTTTAAGATCAACACGCATACAATCAGATACAGGTGAAATATATACTTTACCCAATGGAACAATAAGTGAAATTGTAAACTACTCTGCAACAGATGTATCACCACTAGTGATGATACCCGTTTCACCATCAGAAGATTATGAAATGATAGAGAAAAAATTATTAGACTTTTTACCAACACTCAAAGATAAATATGATATGTTTGTTGCAGCACCTGATTTATTAGGGTTAGACAGTATCGACGGCAATCAAATGATTATTAAATTATTAGTACATGTAAAGCCAGGTATGCATTTTCCAGGTCAGAGATTATTGCGTAAAGAAGTTTTACATTACCTTAATAAAGAAGGTATTTCTATGCCAAAACCAACGCTGGCTAAATTTGAAGAACCAGTAATTGAATAATATTGAAATTATAAAAAGAGAAAGCGTATCTACATGCATAATGCATGTAGATACGCTTTTTATTTTTTAAACGATACGCGCATACTCATTTATTTGGAAATTTACAATGTTGCATACAGTTCATTAATGACTGAAACCATGTCATCGTGTATTACTAAATTTGCATCACTATCATAAGGTGTAGGGTCCCTGTTAATAATAACTAAGTTTTGACCCTCAAAGTTTGATATAAGACCGGCGGCAGGCTGAACGACCAGTGAAGAACCTAAAACAACTAGGGTGTCAGCTGATTTGATTTTATGTAGAGCATCAAATATCGTGTCTTGATTTAGCATTTCTCCATAAAGTACGATATCTGGTCTGATTGCACTGCCACAAGTTTCACAATGACGTAGGTTATGATGAATAACGTATTGTTTAGAATATTTTTGCTCACAGTTAATACAATAAAATCGGTTTAGTGTACCATGTAGTTCATCTGTGTGTGAACTCCCGGCATCTGAATGTAGGCCGTCAATGTTTTGAGTGATGACACCCAGTGATTGTTGATGCTGTTCAAGTTGAGCAATCCACTGATGAACGATATTTGGCTTTTTGTCAGCAAAGAGTAAATAATCATGACAAAAATTAATAAAGCCTTCTGGATCATTTTGGAAATACGCTTCACTTAATAAATACTCAGGAGAGTAACCATTTTTTGAAATTTCCTCATATAAACCACCAATAGAACGAAAGTCAGGAATACCACTTGCAACAGATATACCTGCTCCTGTGAAAAATGTAATGCTATTAGAAGTATCAATGATATTTTTTAATAATTCAATGTTACGTTTCATGAAATCACTCCGTTAAAAAATTTAACACCTAAAGAAATTTTGAAATTTCCAATATTATATTCAAATCAATTTTAAAATGAAGTATTGATTTTAGCAAATTCAGGATAGTGAGTATATCTAACTTGCAAGGTTTCTTGGAACTTTCGATATATTGAGAGAAGAAAGGTGATAATAAATGATTAAATCTTCAGCGCGCAGTAAGCAATATTTCAGTAAGTGTTATTTTACAAACAAAATATAATTTGACACACGAAATAATATTTTGTAAATTGTAGCTAAGATGAAACAATATTTTGAAAAGAGATGATAGCTATTCGCAATATTTTAATATTATTGGAATCATCATTAGCGACTTTGAATCCATCGGAGTATAGAGTGGCACAGTATATCATCGATTATCCGCATGAAACGATCAACAGTTCAATACAACATTTAGCACACCTAACAAATGTCAGCGAAGCGACGATTGTTAGGTTATCTAAAAAAATTAAATGTAAGGGCTTTCAAGATTTGAAGATGGAAATTGCTATGGCGTTAAATAGCAACAATGAAATTGAATATGATTATGAAGAACTCAATATTAATGATTCCAATGAAAGCGTGATAAACAGTATTTCTCAAAGTAATGCTAAATCTATAAGAAATACAGCTCAAATTTTATCACCAGTAGCGTTAGAACAAGCGACTTTAATGATACATCAGGCTAGAAAAATTTGTGTGTTTGGTATTGGTGCTTCGTCAATTATTGCAGAAGATTTAAAGCAAAAGCTTACACGCATCGATAAGTGGTGTGAGATTGGTAAGAGCTATGATGAACAAGCAACATTGAGTGCCAATGTAACAAAGGATGATGTTGTTATTGCTATTTCTAACACTGGCCAAACAGAAGATATTTTGCAGTCATTAGCGTTAGCGCATAAAGCGGGTGCTCAAATTATTTCCATAACTAAATATAGCAATAATGATGTGGCAGACTTAGCCAATATTAACTTATTTTATAGCTCTTCAGAAAAGCCAGTGAGAAGTGCAGCTATGAGTTCACGTATAGCCATGCTTAATGTCATAGATATTTTATTTGTATCATTAGCCAGTAGGGATTATGAAAGACATACGAAATTATTAGAACGTACACGGCAAGCAGTTAAAGTTAAAAAAAGAAAATATTGAAAGGATGTTGTTTTATGAAAGTAATAATGGTTTGTTCAGGTGGCATGTCTAGTTCTATGATTGTGGATGCTGTGAAGAAAGAAGCAGCAAAAGAAAATTTTGATTTGGAAATTGTAGCAGTTGGAACCGAAGCATTTGAAAATGAAATTGCTGATTATGACTTAGGTTTAGTAGCACCTCAAGTTAGACATCGATTAGATAAATTTAAAAAAATCGGTGAAGCAGTTAATAAACCTGTAGATGTCATAGATCCAATGGGCTATACACCCATTGGCGCACCTAAAATTTTAAAGCAAATAAAAACGTATGTATAAGTACTAAATTAAATAAGTAAACAGAGGGTGTATGTTATGCAGAAATTTTTGAAATGGATTGAAAAAGTATTGATGCCACCCATGGCCAAAGCTTCTGAACAACGACATTTGACTTCTATTCGTGATGGTATTATTGCAACGCTACCACTTATCATTGTTGGATCGTTCTTTACTTTATTTGCGTCTCCACCCATACCAGCTTTAGAAAAATTGGTAGAACCACATGCTGAGAAGATAATGGTCGCTAATAGAATGACGTTGGGTTTGATGGCAGTTTACGCTGCATTTTCAATGGGATACAGCTTAGCAAAATCATATAAAATGGATGGCCAAGCAGGTGGATTAATTTCACTAGCCACATTCTTAATGATGACGTTACCGCTCAACTTAGATGATAAATTACCTAAAAGTGACGCTGTTGGTTATGTGTTACCTATGGCAGATTTAGGTGGTTCCGGCTTGTTTGTAGCAATCATTTCCATGATATTTGCTGTTGAGATGATGAGACTCGTAGTGAAGTCAGGGTTTACGATTAAAATGCCGGATCAAGTTCCGGGATCTGTTGCACGTTCGTTTGAATCTTTGGTACCTGCAATCGTCATTATCGTTATTTCTTGGTTTGTAAGAGTGATATTAAATATAGATTTAAATGCTATTATTAATAAAATCTTTGAACCTTTAGGTAATTTTGCTGGTGATAGTTTATTAGGTGCTTTGATTCCTGTGTTTTTCATTGTACTTTTATGGTCAGCAGGTATACATGGTGTGGCAGTAATGGGGGCAGTCTTCCAACCTATTTGGTTTTCATTATTAGATCAAAACATAGATGCTAAGGCTGCTGGGGAACCATTACCACATATTATTGTCGAACCATTTTTCCAGTGGTTTGTATGGATAGGCGGTGCAGGAGCGACACTGAGCTTGTGTATATTGATGATATTCTCAAAATCTGAATATTTGAAGAAAGTAGGACGTTTTTCCATTATACCGAGCATATTTAATATCAATGAACCACTTATATTTGGTGCGCCATTAGTTATGAATCCGATTCTTGCGTTACCGTTTATAGGAATTCCACTTATTTTAACGACGATTACTTATTTTGTATTTAAGTTAGGTTTGATAGCTAAAATCACGATACTTGCGCCATGGACATTACCGGGGCCTTTAGGGGCATTATTTGCAACGAATGGTGACTGGAGAGCACTGGTGTTAGTCGTATTTAATCTTTTAGTTGCAGTAATCATATATTATCCATTCTTTAAAATGTACGAACGTAAAATGATAGAACAAGAACAAGGTGCTATAAATGATGATTTTAACGACGATTAATTGAGATGGGGAGATTTGATGAGTGAACAAAACGAACAAATTATTTTTGAAATTATTTCACATGGTGGTAATGCGAAAAGTTTAGCATATGAAGCTTTGGATGCGGCTACCGCATTTAATTTTGAACAAGCGAATGAACTGATGGCAGAGTCGAAGCAAGAAATGAGTAAAGCACATAATATACAAACAGAATTAATACAGTCTGAAATAAATGGTGACAAAGTACAAACATCTTTATTGATGATACATGCACAAGACCATTTAATGACAGCGATTAGTGAGAAAAATTTAATTGAAAAAATGATTGAGTTATATCAAAAATTAGAAGAGAAGTGTTAATATGATGCGATTGATTTATTTAATAGTATTATTTTTACTCATATTTTGCTTTTATAAAATAGCCCATTTTATAGTCAATAAATTTCATTTTAATAGATGGTTATTACTGATAGGTATACCATTTATCGTCGTTGTCCCTGTAGTTATATTTGAAAATATTAATTTGTTTGGATGGGGAATAATATTACTTTTATTAATATTTACGAGTATCCTCTTTTTTGAAAAATCTCGTGTATTGATTGAGCAACGTCAAATGCGTGGCATTATATATAAATCAAATAAGGAGTAAATATATATGCATAATTTAGGAATATCAGTTTATCCGACCCAATCAGATTTAGGAGAAATGTGTGACTATATTAAAATGAGTGCAAAATTCGGATTTAAGCGCATCTTCACAAATTTACTTTCGGTTAAAAGTGATGAAGAAGCGGTTTTTAATAAATTTAAGTCAGTGGTAAGCGTTGCTAAAGAGAATGATATGACAGTGATTGCGGATATTAACCATAAAGTTTTTGAAGCATTGAATTTAAAACGTGATGATTTGTCCTTTTTTAAAACTCTAGGCGTATCAGGAATACGTGTAGATGCAGGATTTTCAGCTCAAGAAATAGCGCAACTGAGTTATAACAAACAGCATATGTATGTAGAATTAAACATCAGTGTGAGTGATACATTTATTGAAGATGTGTTAAGTTATCAACCTAATTTAGACAAACTTATAGGTTGTCACAATTTTTATCCTCAAACCTATACTGGTTTATCATATCAACATTTTGTAAATACGAGTGAAGCTTATAAAAGAAATAATGTTCATACTGCAGCTTTTGTTTCTTCACAAGAAGCAACAGTAGGGCCTTGGATGATTATGGAAGGCTTACCGACATTAGAAAGTCATAGGAAATTGCCTATAGCAGTACAAGTTAAGCATTTATTAATGACGAATTTAGTAGATGATTTTATTATTGGTAATGCATTTGCTTCTGAATCTGAGTTACAATCACTTTCAGAAATTAATGTAGCAATGCCTAGTTTTGATGTTTATTTAAATAACGATATTACTGGATTAGATGAAACTATTGTGACAGAGGCATTTCATTTTAATCGGGGGGATATTTCAGATTATGTTATACGGTCAACGATGAGTCGCGTTCATTATAAGGATGAGCCATTCCCGCCAAATAACACAAAACAAATTAAAAAAGGTGATATTGTGATTTGTAATGAACAATATGGTCACTACAAAGGGGAGCTGCAAATCGCATTACAAGATATGGAAAATCAAGGTTATAAAAATGTTATCGGACATGTAAAAAAAGAAGAACATTTCTTATTGAATTTATTAAAACCATGGCAGTCTTTTGAATTAAAAGTGATATCATAATCTTTGTTTTATAGTGCGTGACTGCTTGATATTCAAGGATTGGTAGAAAGATTATAAAAGAAGTGAGACTAAAGTAAAGGCACTTTCGTTGAATTCATTTTAAATGGATCATACGAAAGTGTTTTTCTATGCACAGCGTTTCTTATCCAATAAGAATAAATGTACCAAACAAATTAGACTAAAGCATATAAGAAACTTTTAAGTGATATTAAAATTATTCAATAAAGAAAACCACTCGTTTTAAGAGTGGTTTTGATTTATATCATTAAAACTTCTGATAATCATCGATTATGTAAACAATATAATTAGAAATGGGAAGTTTGAAAAAATAAAATTAATTAAGATGAGGGATTAAATGGTTCTGTTGCAAAATTGAATTTATAGTATAATTTTAACAAAAAGGAGTCTTCTGTATGAACGATTTCAGATATAAACAATTTAACAAGGATGTTATCACTGTAGCCGTTGGCTACTATCTAAGATATGCATTGAGTTATCGTGATATATCTGAAATATTAAGGGAACGTGGTGTAAACGTTCATCATTCAACGGTCTACCGTTGGGTTCAAGAATATGCCCCAATTTTATATCAAATTTGGAAGAAAAAGCATAAAAAAGCTTATTACAAATGGCGTATTGATGAGACATACATCAAAATAAAAGGAAAATGGAGCTATTTATATCGTGCCATTGATGCAGAGGGACATACATTAGATATTTGGTTGCGTAAGCAACGAGATAATCATTCAGCATATGCGTTTATCAAACGTCTCATTAAACAATTTGGTAAACCTCAAAAGGTAGTTACAGATCAGGCACCTTCAACGAAGGTAGCAATGGCTAAAGTAATTAAAGCTTTTAAACTTAAACCTGACTGTCATTGTACATCGAAATATCTGAATAACCTCATTGAGCAAGATCACCGTCATATTAAAGTAAGAATGACAAGGTATCAAAGTATCAATACGGCAAAGAATACTTTAAAAGGTATTGAATGTATTTACGCTCTATATAAAAAGAATCGCAGGTCTCTTCAGATCTACGGATTTTCCCCATGCCACGAAATTAGCATCATGCTAGCAAGTTAAGCGAAGACTGACATGATAAATTAGTGGTTAGATATATTTTTTACTTTGCAACAGAACCTGATCCAGTATCAATATCAAAACATAAATACTTAGAATAGACATCGCCACTGAATATGCCAATAGTTTTAGTACCTTGTAAATGGCTAATCAAATGACTACGTGCTAAACCATTATGCTTAACATAATAACTGCCATCGCTTTGCTGTTCGATACGTTTCTGTTTACTACTAATAAACAACTTCTCAAAGGCTTGCACAAGTGTAATATCTGTAACCTGTGCCATATAGTACTCCTTTGCTATAGTTGTAATAATCCCTAATGGGACAAATAAATATAATACATAGTACTTTATGTTACGTTTTGTACATATGCATAAAAAAATTATATAATTGCGTTCTACTTAGTAACCTTTTTTAACTAAAAAATTCTCAATCTTATCTAGGTTTTCTATTCCAAAGTTGTGACGATTAATAACGTAACGTCGTAAGTTTGTATAATCTACTTCAATATCTTCTGCAATAAGATTGTATTTAGGTTCATAGTTTTCACGCCAATATTTTACTAATCTTTTACGAATATCAGAATTACGTTCTGCCCTTTCTTCCCTAGTTGCCACTGCCATATTTACCACCTCCTATACGTGATATATTGCTATAATACATTAACTAATCTTTTCTAACAACAGATAAAGGGTGTAAATATTGTTATAACGTAAAAGTTTTATCTTTATCTGTTAAGCATACACATACAAGTCTTTGCCCTCTTTCAATCAATACATATCTTTCTATATTGTGCATTTGCATAGGTTTGCCCTCCTTTCTTTATTTGATTATATAACTAATATAACAGTTGTTTTGTCCTATTCATTTTTAGTATTGATTTATAGATATCTTCATATCCTCCACCCCAAAAATGATTACTAGTTCATTTTACTTTTGGTTGCATCTCGGTACATTTCGTTATATCTCGTTAGCATTTTGTTGCAATATTGGTACAAAATGTGCTAGTCTTTAATCATTAACAAAAACAATTGTACTTTTTGACTTACCACCAATAAACCTAGTCAGTTTATTGAAAATAGTAAGGATCATAATTAATTCGTAACAAGCTAGTCACTTCTTACGAATAACAGCTACCTAGTTCTCTTCTCGTTCTGGGTGGCTTTTTTTTATACATAAAAATCCCTTAACACTTTACGTATCTTGATGATGTGTCTTGTATTGCGTGTTGCAATCATCACAAATCGTTGTCATGAACCTTTAAAGTATTAAGGGATTACTAATTATATTTAGTTAAAACTAGCTAATTAACGTAACTAGCGCTGTAAGAAAATCAAACATACTTGCAAGGCAGTCAACCAAAGAACGTATCAATCCATACAGCATTAACAAAAACACCGCCAAAGTTTTAGTCGATTCTTTGAACGGCTTGTACTTTTTGACGTTTACCACCTCTCTTATTCAAGACAACACGCAAGCCTGCTAAACAAGACACTTTATAATATAGCATACGGTTCTTAAAAATTTTACGACAATCAAAAAATTATTTATTTCTGTTTATTAGCCATTTAGAGAGTATATATAAGCAATCATATCTTTTATGATGTTTTTATTACCTAAAATCATATTATTAACGAATATGAGCATATGAGGCGCCTCTTACGTGACGCCATACATATACATGATTGTTTACCATGATTATGTGTTATATAATGCACTTAGTTCTGATTGAATTGTGTCTGTTTGCTTTGGGGGTAATGCGAGATAGGTTCCAACTATTTATCTTGTCACAATAAAAGCACCTAGCCGTAATTGGTTGGGTGCTTTGACTATTTGTTGGATATGAGTATCATTTATTTTTACATTTCGGTATCTTTGGGTTGTACGTCAACATATATTATGTACTTTTCTAAATTATACTCTTCTACTAGTCTTTTAGAATATGCTATTTCTTTATGTTTTTTTATGTACTTATAAAATTCTAATTCACTATATGTTGGATCTTCTATAGACACTACATCTTCATGCCTGACGATACGCCCAATAGATTCAGAATAAATAAAACTTCCCGTTTTCCCATTAGTTTTTGTATTAACATGTACATATATAGATAACAGTAAGCTTTGGCCATAAATACAATCATCATTTCCATTTGATTCTACTTCATCAACTAAAAAAACATGTTTTTTCGTTATAACTTTTTTCATATTATTCTCCACTTTCCATTTCTTGATAAAATTCTAATTCACTAAGGATTTGAATAGGCAACCCCTTATCTGCATTTATCTTCGCTTTTTTTATCTTACTAGATTCTTTATATCCAGTTGCCTTTTCTAAATTTTCTAAGTTTCCTATAACTAAATAATCTACATTTTCTGTAACTCTATCCACCCAGTTTGCCCCAATATTTGTAACAACTTGCGCAACCTCTTTTCTAGTATATTTTTGTAGTTTCCCAGTAAAACAAATAGTCTTATCAAAAAAGATACTATCTTCTTGAAGATTAATATTACTATAGTCTAACGCTATTTCAGTTGCTTTTGAGTGTTTTCGTTTAACAAAACCATTCTTATTCAATTTTCCCATTTTAAAATCATGAGTATCACAAAATAATTCTATTGATTCTAACTCGTTATTATGATTAAAGTAAGTAATTATATTTGCACTTGCTTTAGCATCTTCTAAGGCGTTGTGATGTTCAAATGAATTTAACTCAAATTGAAAAACTAAATCGTTCAAACGATAGCTTGCCAAACCTTTTCTTAACTCCTGACTAATACGGTGTGAGCAAAAATAGTTATTATTCCAAATTGGCAAATCATATTTTGCCATGCAATCAGCTAAAGCATACATATCAAATCTTGTTGAATGCGCAACAAGATTATAATCTTCAGCAAAATTAATAATATCACTATAAATATTTTCAAAAGTTGGACTGTCTACTACATCATCTTCATCAATACCGTGAATCATAACATTAAATCCATCAAAATAAGTTTCTGGATCCACTAATGTATAATATGTATCTACAATTTCATTATCTTTTACCTTAACCATTCCCATTGCACAAATAGAACTTCTATCATTATTTGCTGTTTCTAAATCAATAGCTACAAAATCCATAATATCCCTCCCTAATAAATAATCACTAGTTTATTTATATAATACTATGTTCAAACAAAAAAAAGGCAATTAATTTTTTATTAATTACCTTTACTATGAATTAACTCAACATTTCTAAAATAGATTAATATTGAAATTCTTACAATGTTATTTTATTGTATTTGTAATCACTCATGAGGGGTCTTGAAAATGAATAAATATTGAATAAACAAATATACACCGAACAAGATAAACAGCGCTATTATGCGATTGTATATTTTTTGTATAGGACTTTTTTTATACGAATACTTTAAAACCACTGATAGCAAAGGGTCTTTTGTGTAGTATAGTTTACATAATGCTGATTTTATAGGAAGTTGTTTTGTATATTATATACAACGAAGGTAGCAATGGCTAAAGTAATTAAAGCTTTTAAACTTAAACCTGACTGTCATTGTACATCGAAATATCTGAATAACCTCATTGAGCAAGATCACCGTCATATTAAAGTAAGAAAGACAAGGTATCAAAGTATCAATACAGCAAAGAATACTTTAAAAGGTATTGAATGTATTTACGCTCTATATAAAAAGAACCGCAGGTCTCTTCAGATCTACGGATTTTCGCCATGCCACGAAATTAGCATCATGCTAGCAAGTTAAGCGAACACTGACATGATAAATTAGTGGTTAGCTATATTTTTTACTTTGCAACAGAACCTCTTAATGGAAGGTTTCGATTTAGATGGCGTAACTGAGTTATTAGAACATGAAGGGATCATTGATAGTAATCAGTTTGCATCTTCAGTTATGGTAGCTTTTGGTTATAGAAAAGAGAATCCTACAAAACCTAAAACGCGTCAACCACAAGAAGATGTAATTGAATGGATAAATTAAGCATAGTTTTGTAAAAAAAGGGTAAACAATAAATATACAAAACGGATCATTGAATGAAGTGAATTTAACATTACTTTATAGAGAGTTACGTTATGATTTATAAACAAAGAAAGAGGGATGAAAACGTATGGCAAAAGTAAATGTTAGAGATTTTTTAGATGAACAATATGATTTATTTATAAATGGTGAATTCCAACCAAGTGAAAGTGGAGAAACACTTACGGTAACTAACCCAGCAAATGGTGAAGAATTAGCTAAAGTTGCTAAAGCAAATGAAAAAGATGTTGATAAAGCAGTACAATCAGCACATGATGCATTTGATAGCTGGAGTAAAATTTCTAAAGCAGAACGTGCAGATTATTTATTAGAAATTAGTCGTCGTATTGAAGAAAATAAGGAACACTTAGCAACAGTTGAATCACTTCAAAATGGTAAACCTTATCGTGAAACTTCAACTGCCGATATTCCTCAAGTAGCTGAACAATTTAAATATTTTGCAGGAGTATTAACGACTGATGAAGGTTCGGTTAATCAAATAGATAATAACACTATGAGTTTAGTTGTAAATGAACCTGTGGGAGTAGTAGGTGCAGTAGTAGCATGGAACTTCCCAATCTTACTTGCATCTTGGAAATTAGGTCCAGCATTAGCAGCGGGTAATACAGTGGTGATTCAACCTTCTTCTTCTACACCATTAAGCTTAATTGAATTAGCTAAAATTCTTCAAGATGTGTTACCTAAAGGTGTAGTCAACGTTATTACTGGTAAAGGTTCAGAATCAGGTGATGCGATTTTCAAACATGAAGGTGTAAATAAATTATCATTCACTGGTTCAACAGATGTAGGCTATGGTGTTGCTAAAGCAGGTGCTGAACGTATTGTGCCAACTACATTAGAACTTGGCGGTAAAAGTGCTAATATTATCTTTGATGATGCAAATTTAGATCAAGTCATTGAAGGCGTTCAATTAGGTATTCTATTCAACCAAGGTGAGGTATGTAGTGCCGGTTCACGTTTATTAGTACAATCATCTTTATATGATAAATTATTACCAAAATTAAAAGAAGCGTTCGAAAATATTAAAGTAGGTGACCCATTCGCTGAAGATACAAAAATGGGTGCACAAACTGGCTCAGAACAAATTGAAAAAATTGAAAGTTATATTAAATTAGCAGAAGAAGATGACAAAGCAAATATCTTAACGGGTGGACACCGTATTACTGATAATGGTTTAGATAAAGGCTACTTCTTCGAACCAACAATCATTGAACTTTCAGATAATAGTCATAAATTAGCACAAGAAGAGATTTTTGGACCTGTTCTTGTTGTTGAAAAATTCGAAGATGAAGAAGAAGCAATTAACATTGCTAATGATTCAGAATATGGTTTAGCTGGTGGTGTCTTCACTACAAACTTACTTCGTGCATTAAATGTTGCAAAAGCAATTCGTACTGGACGTATTTGGGTTAATACGTATAATCAAATTCCATCTGGTGCACCATTTGGTGGTTATAAAAAATCTGGTATCGGCCGTGAAGTTTATAAAGATGCAATTAAAAACTATCAACAAGTTAAAAACATCTTTATTGATACAAGTAATGAAACAAAAGGCTTATACTAATTAAAATATAATTAAATAGTTTAATAAATGTTTTGAAATGTCGACAAAGGTGTATACTTTGTCGGCATTTTTTTATGAAGTATGATTAAGAAATAGAAAAGTATGACGGATTTTATTTTGAAGTTGTATAGTCTTTTCGATAACCTCAATCCCACTTATATGAAGATGTTCTGATGAAAATCTAAAGATTAAGATCTTCGAACTGAAATCAAAATTTAAGTATTGGTGGTTAATATATTATAAATATGTCTTTATATTTTAAGTTTGATGAAGTTTAAATACATTATATATTTTGAAAAGGGAAAATAATGAAACGTTTAAAATTTTTAGTTATTTATTTA
>NZ_PPRL01000121.1 GCF_002902235.1 Staphylococcus ureilyticus | reverse complement strand
TTACTAGTATCAGTCAATAGAATATTCTGAAAACTAATTTTATCCAACTTACATGTTTTTCATTTAATTTTTAATAATAAATTTAAAACCTGGATTTTCATTTTATATTCTCATTTTTATCATTGATGAAAATGAATTTTTTTAGCTTTAGATTCATATAACCAATCATTATGTATCATTTTGGTAATAAGGTGTATTCGTTCGAACCATGCATTGGCCAATTTGTCACTCAGCATCAAATAATCACTAGACAACTTTAAAACAATAAAAAAAACCGTTAATTTCTAAATATTCACTAGAAATTAACGGTTGTCGTTTTAGTTTTAATACCATGACTTGCATTCAAAAGCCTCTATATTTATTGACGCATTGTTACTAAATATCTTTACTTATGGGAATTTAGGGAATTGATCAAAATCAGGATTACGTTTTTCTTTAAACGCATCTCTGCCTTCTTTAGCTTCGTCTGTTGTGTAATACAACAGCGTAGCATCGCCCGCCATTTGTTGTAATCCTGCTAATCCATCAGTGTCAGCGTTCATCGCTGCTTTTAAGAATCTTAATGCTGTCGGAGAATGTTGCATCATTTCTTCACACCATTTAACCGTTTCATCCTCTATATCAGCTAAAGGTACAACCGTATTTACTAAGCCCATGTCTAAAGCTTCTTGTGCATTGTATTGACGGCATAAATACCATATTTCACGTGCTTTTTTATGTCCTACAATGCGCGCTAAATATCCTGAACCATAACCTGCATCAAATGATCCTACTTTTGGACCTGTTTGACCAAATATTGCATTATCTGCAGCGATTGTTAAGTCACAAACAACATTTAATACATTTCCGCCACCAATTGCATATCCTCTAACCATCGCGATGACAGGTTTTGGAATAATACGTATCAATCTTTGTAAATCCAACACATTAAGACGCGGAATTTGATCTTCACCTACATAGCCACCATGGCCACGTACTTTTTGGTCTCCACCTGAACAGAATGCTTTATCGCCTTCACCTGTAAGGACAATAACCGAAATACGTTGATCATCTCTAGCTCTTGTAAATGCATCTATCATTTCTTGTACCGTATTTGGCGTAAACGCATTACGAACTTCAGGTCTATTAATAGTTACTTTGGCTATGCCGTTATAAAATTCGTACTTAATCTCTTTATATTCTTTAATTGTTTCCCATTGTCTAGTCATTTTGCTCCTCCTTAAAAATAAAACCTAACACTATTTTATCAAATTCTGTCATTTCTTCCACATGTACAGTATGACCACTACCATTAACTTCATTTAGACTCGTCTCTGGTATTAAGTCGCACATGTGATAACCAATTTTTATAAATTTTTCGTCGAAACTTCCTACAATTATACAAGTTGGAACTGCAATATCTGATATTTTTGGCCATAAGTTAGGCATTTGTCCAGTACCATACTCTCGTAAAGCTTTTGCTAATCTCACAGGATTTTGTTGTAATCGCATTTGACGAATCTTTCGTTTTGTTTCTGTATTTAAATTATACTGACTTTGAAATAAAGGTAATTTTTCCCAATCATTTACAAAAATTTCTAATCCAGCGATTTCTAAAACTTTTGCACGTGCTTGATCAATTTGAATTCTTTCGATGCGGTCGTCTTCATCTGCAATACCTGGTGAACTGCTTTCTAATATCAATCCATTTAAGTGGCACGTTCCATAAAGCGCATAATATAAAGCGATTCTACCACCCATAGAATAACCGTGTAAAAAAATACGATATGCCTTAAACAAAGCTAATGTATCGTCTAATAATTGGCAGATAAATTCGAAATTCCAAGGACTCGTTTCACTTGATTGATCAAAACCATGACCTGGCAAGTCAATGGCTAATACATTTATTTCATCTGTGAACGTTTTGATATGTTCATCGAATGTCGATTGATCACTTATAAATCCATGCAATAATACGATCAAATCATTTGAATTCTTTGTAGATTGATCAAATTTATAATGTAACATCTATAATATCACTCAATTTCAAATAAAGATTTTGGTGTTGGCTTAAGTTTTCATCACGATTTGTAATGATTTCATATACATGTGCACCAAGTTTTGACAGTTCTGCATACTTAAAAGTTTCAATTGTTTCAAAACGTCTGTAAGAAAAATCATAAAGTAATGCAGCATGTTCAAAGTTTAATCCTGTCGGTGTACCAAATAGTCTTTCAAAATAAATATCAGCAGACGACTTTTGTGGTAAAAAGGAGAAAATTCCGCCGCCATCATTATTTAAAAGTATGATATTTAAGTTAATATCATTTAATTTTGACATAAGTAAACCATTCATATCATGGTAAAATGCTAAATCACCTATTAATAATGTGACACGTTTATGTGCTGCCATTCCTATCGCTGTGGAAATAACACCATCTATGCCATTTGCACCTCTATTAGCATAAATTTCTGCTTCACAATCTATAAATAGGTTATCGACATCACGGATTGGCATACTATTGCTAACAAATAATGCATCCTCTTTCGTCAATTTATCTAATAGATTTGCTACAAAAGCTGACTCATCCGTAGCAGTTCTCAAATAATCTTTGATTTTTATATGTGCTTGCTTTTCTAGTGATTGCCATTTTTCTAACCAATTTTTTCGCTCTACAGTTGGAATTTCAGAAAGCTGCCTAAAGAAATCATTGGCCGACATTTCGTAAGATACATGCGGTACCTTTGGAAATGCATCTGGTTGATCATTATTTTGCACTAATATTTGAAAAGCTTCTGTAGCTTTTAACCATTGATTTACTTTTTTAGAAATCACTGGTTTACCTACGCGAATAATAAAATCAGCATTTATAGATAACCCCGATCTATACAGTAAATCATAAGTTGTCACTACATTAGGATGATGTTCTTTACGTAATTGACTCAAAGGGTCTGCCAAAATAGGCATGTCATGTATGGTTGCATAAGTAAGTATTTGATCTACATCTTGATGTTGCATATCACCCACAACAATGAGGCCTTTACGTTTTTGCATAATCGTTTTGATTTCATTCAAACTTGCTGTTTTTTGATAATGAGGCAAGATCTTATTATCTGAATTTAACCATTCTACTTTTTCTAGGTTCGGTGTTAATGGCTCTCTAAATGGCAAATTCAAATGTATGGGTCCACGATGCGGACCGTAGAAATATTGGCTTGCTTTTTGTATTTGAAATTTGATAGTGTTTAACAAATAATCTTGTGATTCATCGGCATCTGCTATTGGAAAATCAAATTGGTATTGAACATAATTCTCGAACATATTTGTTTGATTTATCGCTTGAGGTGCACCTATTCCTCTTAATTCATGCGGTCTATCACTCGTCAATACGACTAATGGTAAATGACTTAAATCACTTTCTGCAATTGCAGGCGTATAATTGGCAGCTGCAGTACCAGATGTACATAAAATTGCAACTGGTCTTTCACTACCTTTCATTAACCCCATCGCAAAAAAAGCAGCGCTACGTTCATCTGGATGAATCCAAGATTTCAGTTTTGGGTGTGCCTCTATAGCAATAGCTAGTGGCGTTGAACGAGAACCAGGGCTTATTACCACTTCTCTTATGCCATATGCATATAGTTCTGAGACTAATGTAAAAACTTGTTTTGTTAAAGCGTCTGTGTGATTACTCATATTTCTCTACTCCTAAAGCTTTCATCATCGGATTGAATTTAACCGCAGTTTCTTCTACTTCACTATCAGCATCAGAATTTTGTACAATACCGCAACCAGCAAATAAAGTAGCTTGATTCTTTTTAATTAACATCGATCTAATAGCTACGATGAACTCACAGTTATCATACATATCAATATATCCTACTGGTGCGCCATATAGACCTCGTGTACCAAATTCATTATTTTCAATATAAGAAATTGCTTCTTCCTTAGGATAACCACCTAATGCTGGTGTAGGATGAAGATTATCTAATAATCCAATATATGAATTTTGTAACAACCGTCCTTCAATTTTGGTATATAAATGATATAAATGATCATTTGTTAAAATTTGAGGTTTTTTATTAAATGTAATTTCTTCTACATAAGGTTTGATATCATTTAATATACTTTTAACAACAAAATGATGCTCATTTAAATTCTTGTCATCGTTTAAAAATGCATCAATATTTGCCTTATCTATGTCATCTCGATGTGTTCTTTTAATTGTACCAGCAACAGCTTTCGTCGATAACACGTCATCTTTGACTTCCATTAATTGCTCAGGGGTTTGGGAGAAAAACACACTATCTTGTGATTCAAGCACAAATAAGTAGCTATTATGTTCACCCTGCATTGCCCTATTGAGTATATATGGAATGTTAATGTTTTTATCAAACATAATAAGCCTTTTTCTTGCAAGGACAATTTTTTTATTTTCATCTAAAATATCAATTGTATCTTTAACTAACTCACGCCATTCGTCTTTATAAATATCGTCAATTCTTTTAATATCCCCTATTTCATCACTAGGTTGAACGTCCTTTTGTGTAAGTCTATCAATGATTGCTAAGAAAGTATCTATCTCAAACTTATCGGCTTCTACTGTATACGTTATAAATGATTGTCCCTGCTCCATCGTAACGAGTACTTCAGGTAAGACAAAATGATTAATACCAAACTCACGCCATTCATCACCTGATTTATGCGTTGAAAATTGGAAACCACCACAGATTTTCAAATGATGTCTTTCTGAATTTGGATGTATTAACTCAATATCATTTTTATACTTTTCCCACTCACGAAAAATAGATTGTTTATTTTCAAAATCGTTTTTAAATCTCGTGATAGCATGATAGCCAAAGAATGAAGTTTCGTTGTCATTTTTCTTGAAATAAAAACGGTCTCCCGCACAATCTTCGGTTAAATGAAATAATAATGAAGGTTCTAATTCATAATCTAATTTTGCTTCTACAGAAACCCAAGTATGGTTACTTTCGTATACCGCTTCGACAATTTCACTTTCCTTGACATCTAAAGTCATCTATTTCACTTCTTTCATTTCAATATCAGTTTACACTCATTATAATATTGTACCACTTTTCACAATCTGTGTACGTTTTTCAGCTTATTTCATGTATACAATTTTTACGTAAGTTGACCTTTACAACTTCTTCTATTAAAATTAATTTGATAAAAATTAATTATATTAAAAGAATTCGAGGTAAATCATTATGGCATCTCAATACCAACAATATTCAACAGTCAGAAAATACTGGCACTTAATGCGGCCACACACATTGACTGCTGCAGTAGTTCCAGTTTTAGTAGGTACTGCAACTGCAAAAATATTCCTTCTAGGTAGTGAAGATCATCTAAAGCTTAGCTTATTCATTGCTATGCTAGTGGCATGTTTACTTATCCAAGCGGCTACAAACATGTTTAATGAATACTATGATTTTAAAAAAGGCTTAGATGACCATACTTCAGTAGGTATCGGTGGCGCAATTGTGCGAAATGGCATGAGTCCAAAATTAGTCATGAACTTAGCCATAACATTTTATATTATCGCAGCGATTTTAGGTATATTTATTGCTTCCCAAAGTTCATTCTGGTTACTACCTATTGGGTTAGTATGCATGGCAGTAGGTTACCTATATACAGGTGGACCATTCCCGATTTCATGGACACCTTTTGGTGAACTATTCTCAGGAATATTTATGGGTATGATAATTATTTTAATTGCCTTCTTTATCCAAACTGGTAACATACAAAGTTTAGCGGTATGGATTAGCATTCCAATCGTAATCACAATTGGTCTTATCAACATGGGCAATAATATCAGGGATTGGGTTAAAGATAAGGCAAGTGGTCGAAAAACATTACCCATTTTATTAGGGAAAAATAATGCTGTACGCTTTTTAGCATTGATGTATATCGTCGCTTATTTACTCGTTATCTATATCACTTTCTTTAAACCTGGTGGTTCGATTTTCTTCTTGCTAGCTTTATTATCTTTCCCAATGCCAATCAAAGCAGTTAGAAGATTTAAAAAGAACGACACACCTGAAACAATGATGCCTGCAATGGCTGCAACTGGAAAAACAAATACATTCTTTGGTTTCCTTTATGCATTAGGTATCTATATCAGTGCTTTATTAGGCGGGATTTAATAACACCCTGTATTTAATTTATTATATATATACAAAATCGTTCTTCATTCATTTGATGAACGATTTTGTATTTTTTACTAGTATATGCTAAACATATACTAAGTGATAATGCTTATGTCCATATAAATCAAATTCACTTTTAATTTCAAAACCTAATTTTTCATAGACACGTAATGCTGAAGTATTATCAACATCACAATTTAAACTCCATTTTTCATCTGGGTAGTTTGAAATGACATGTTTAATCAATTTCGTTGCTACACCATTTCCACGAAAATGAGGAAATGTTGCTACAGTTTCAATGTACCATTCATCATCAGCAGCCTCTTTCATCGGCATTGGTGTGCCATAAGATTTTATATCTTCCTCTAAATCCATGTCTAGCCATGCTTGTTCAAGTTCTAATTCTTTACTGCCTGGATATGCGATCAAACAGCCTGCAACGTTACCATCAATTTCATACACCCATACATTACTAATGTGCCCTCTATATTTTACATCTACCATGCTTTGTTCCATTATATTTAGCAAACGAAATTTTTCGACTTCCTTTACCATATCGATATCTAATTGACTCCAAATGATATAACATAATTCTGCAATATCTTTTTTGTCACTAGGCTTAGCTTTTCTAATCATTTTATTTCTCCTTTATTTATTACGATTATTAATTCCATTATATCTGAATCAATTTAAAATTTCGATGTAATAACAACCATATAATTCAAATTTTGTCACATTGTTTTATTTGTTCAATTTCACTATTTAAGAGATAATTAATACAATAATCTAGAAAATGAAAGGACATTATACACATGAAAGTAAACAAAGTTATATACGTCGTACTTGCATTTCTTTTGGGTTGGTGTGGCATACATAAATTTTACTCAAACCAATTACTACAAGGTATTATACATTTAATATTTTTTTGGACTGGCATCCCTTATATTATTGCTATCATTAGCGGAATATTAACAATTTTCTTTAACAAAGCAGATGAAAATGGTCTCATTACCCTCGAAAAATAGTTTTATACTAACTTGCTAAAAAATCCCTTACATTTTCATTACACTTATAAAAAATGGGTAAAGGTATGTAAGTAGCATGTATGAGTTTCGTTTAGGAGGTAAAATTTTATGAATATTATAAAACGTGTTTTTAGAACACTGATTGTCGGTTATATTGTAAGAGGAATTAGAAACTTAATAAGTAAAAAAACAAAATAAATTAAAGCCCCACTTCTCAATTTATTGAGTTAGTGGGGCTTATGCATGAGCAATGATGCTCCTGTCATATTGCAATAACGGAAAACAAATCCATATAATAATAAATCTCTCTCTTTTCTGCACCCATCCACATCTAAATTATTCATTTAAACTTACTTTTATGTTTTACTGAAAAGCAATTACTATTTGCTAATGTTGTCGCATAATTTTTATTACGTATTTATCGAAAATTAACCGGACGTAACAAAAAAGTTAAATCAACGTATTATTTACGTCAACTTAACGGGAATTCGGCATTACCTTTATCGTCTTTTAAATCTTCCATTTTGTTACGTTATAATGCTGCACCGACTTTGCCAGCTTCTTCATAGAATTATAATGTTCGCCTATCTGAATTACCATTATGTAATTTTTTATCTATACTCCATTGTTCTACTTGTATTACTAATTGATCTAGTATGTTCGTAATTTAAATATTCTTCCTTATCTAACAATATTGTTAGATTTTATATATTGCTTCAAATTTATTTTGCTAAATGTTTTAATTGCTTTGGAGGTGATTGTATTGAATCAATCTAATAAAAATCAAAATATTTTATCATCATTAAGTTATTTCAGTGTGTTTTTCGCACCAATTATATTTCCAATATTCGTTTGGATATTTGCTGAAAAACCAACTTCTACTCATGGTAGAAAAGCATTATTTAATCACATTTGGGTATATATTTTCTTATTCTTTGCAAATCTAGGTTTCATCTTTTCTCGAGAAGTTTTCGATAAACCTTTTGACAATCAAGAAGTAATATCTAATGTTTCATTCGGTATAGGCATTTTTTTATTACTCATTGCTGGCATTATATTTCTTTTCAACATCATTCGTGGTATCAAATTGCTTACGGATAAATAATATTGTCCCATCCTTAACTGGATGGCTTTTTCCATCTTTATATTCTCTCCCTTTCATCGTCTACATGCTACAATCTATCAATACTGCCGTGACATTAATTACAAATAAAGCAGCTATAAAGACTTTAAAAAAGTTCTTGTTAGAAACAATATTGATAATTTTACATCACTTTTGATAAGACACACCCATGCATCAATATATTAAAGTAAAGAATTTTCAATGCAATATATTAGTAAAAGATTAGGTCATGCAAATATTGAAATTACTTGGTGAGTATATAATCATTTGCTTGAATAATTGAAATCACAGGAAGATGATAAGCAACATAAAGCCTTTAATTTTTAGCTGGACAACTCAACGTACAAAAAAATTTTAAAAGTGTTCAAGTCGTCCCATGTTGACCAAAATTTATAGAATTCACTTTTGTATATTTTTCATAAAATAAAAAGAACGCTGATTTAACAACGTTCTTTTGTTATCCAAAGTATTTACTTGAAATGATTTTTCTGTTTTTACGGAAACAGTTCAATCCGAAAACGATAAGGCTATTCAAGCGTTAGAAAGTATGGAAACTCACACCAATGCGTTGGCGTAACTTGTAAAATCTATATAACTATTGGCGTTTCATCGTCTTAAAAGTTCATTTTAGACACTTAACCAAGCTTATCCAAATATAATAAAAAACCCGTCAAATCAACGTTTTACTCACGTCAACTTAACGGGATTATCTAATTTACGGAAACGGAGGGATTCGAACCCTCGCGCCGCTCTCGCGACCTACACCCTTAGCAGGGGCGCCTCTTCAGCCAACTTGAGTACGTTTCCAATGGCTCCACAGGTAGGACTCGAACCTACGACCGATCGGTTAACAGCCGATAGCTCTACCACTGAGCCTGTCTCTTATACACATCTCCGAGCCCACGA
>NZ_PPRL01000120.1:41871-53233 GCF_002902235.1 Staphylococcus ureilyticus | reverse complement strand
GAAAGATATGCAAAATAAAATCAAACAACTAATTGCATAATTCATAATTTAATTTTAAACTGTATATAAGATTAATTTTATTGAAAATATCAAAATTTATTCCGATATGAATAAATTTTGCATTGAATGAATTTTTGGTAAATTAATTTTACATGTTTAACTTTATATTATGATTGGGGGATATTTCTATGGGGAAGACAATTGCTGATATGGTAGATAGTGTCCTTAGATTGGAATATGTACTTAAAGATATTGAAGAAATTTTTGAAAAAGTACAGAAACAATATAAAATGTCAAAAGAAGAAATTTTAATTCTTTTAACACTTTGGGAAGAAGGATCAATGACGCTTAAAGAAATGGATAATTATGTTAAAATAAAATCTTATAAACGTACAAGAACGTATAATGATTTAGTTGAGAAAGCGTGGATTATTAAAGAAAGACCTGTGAACGATGAACGTACGGTAATTATACATTTCAATGAGGATTTAAAAGATCAAAGGGAAGAACTTTTAAATTGTTTTAAAGCAGAAATAAGTGAAAAATCATCTACTATACAATCTAGTCTTAAATCTATCTTAAAATTATAGGGAATAATTATAGTTACAAAATGAGAAGTTAGACCCAATATAGTATTAGGAAATCAATATCTATACTAAAGTAAAAATGCATCTCCATATAAATGGAGATGCATTTTTATTTTTAATATACTTTATCTTTTTTCAATTGCACATAGAAATGGTGCATTATTTTTTTGATTAATAAATTGATATTGTAATATGTGTGCTTTGTTTTGATCAAAATGTTGAAGATAATTTAATAATGCATCACGTTCAATTTTACCCTCATCATGTCCGTGATATATTACTAGTACAATTATGCCTTCTGTTGCCAATATATCAAATATTTCATCTATAGCTGTTAAAGTACTGCTGGGGATTGTCACAATTGATTTGTCGCCTTTAGGTAAATAGCCTAAATTAAAAATGGCTGCATCAATTTGTCCAATTTCATTACTTTGTATATATTGCTTTACTTTAGCATGACTATCTTGAATTAAGTGTACATTTTTAAATGCGTTTGTCTTGTTGCTCGTATTTTGAATTGCAACTTCTTGAATATCAAAAGCATACACTTTACCATTTGGAACTTGTTGTGCTAAAAATTCAGTGTCATGACCATTACCACAAGTGGCATCAATCACAATGCTGTCTTTATTGATATGTTGTCGTAATAGCGTTTTAGAAAATGGTAAAATCCGTTCTAGTTTCATGATTTAATCGTCGATTCATAGTATTTTCCTTGATAAGAATTTCTGCGTGCTAATTCATCATCAATTTCGTTTAATACTTCCCATTTGTTGACACTCCACATAGGGCCAACCATTAAGTCAATCGGACCATCACCAGTAATTCGATGGACAATCATTTCTTTTGGTAAAATTTCTAGTTGATCACAAACTAAATTTGTATAATCGTCTTGAGACATGAATTCGAGCATGCCTTTTTCGTATTGTTTTACCATTGGTGTACCTTTAAGTAGGTGTAACAAGTGTATTTTAATGCCTTGGACATCCATTTGTGCTACTTCTTTAGCTGTTTCCATCATCATGTCATAGTCTTCTTCAGGAAGACCGTTAATGATATGTGTACACACGTTTATGTTATGTTTACGTAGCTTAGCTACACCTTCGTAATACGTTTTCATATCATGTGCACGATTAATCAAATCTGATGTTTTTTGATGTACTGTCTGTAGACCTAATTCAACCCATAAATAGGTACGTTCGTTCAATTCAGCTAAGTATTCGACAACATCATCCGGTAAGCAGTCAGGGCGTGTTCCAATAGATAATCCTACAACTCCAGGTTCTTTTAATGCAGTTTCGTACTTTTCTCTTAATATTTCAACTGGCGCATGTGTGTTAGTAAATGCTTGGAAATAAGCAATATACTGACCTTCATGCCATTTTTCATGCATTCTATCTTTGATTTGTTGGAATTGCACATCAATCGGGTCTACACGATCTCCTGCAAAATCCCCACTTCCTGCTGCAGAACAAAACGTACAGCCACCATGTGCAACTGTGCCATCTCTATTTGGGCAATCAAATCCTCCGTCAATTGCAACTTTAAAGATTTTTTGTCCAAATTTATTTTTCAAATGGTAATTCCAAGTATGATATCGTTTATTCTCGAATGCGTAAGGGAAGAATTGTCCCATATAACATTTTCCTTTCTAAATTCATTCTAGTTAAAGATTTTAACATATTTTAATGATATAGTGTTTAGAGTAAAAACAGAAATTTAAAATTAGAAAGGAGCTTATGGTTATGAATATGCCAAAATCAGTGTGGTGGTTGGTGATTGGTATGGCATTAAATATCACAGGCTCAAGTTTTTTATGGCCATTAAATACAATATATATGAATGAAGAATTAGACAAAAGTTTAACAATGGCTGGGTTAGTATTAATGATTAATTCATTTGGTATGGTCATTGGCAATTTATTAGGTGGTAATCTATTTGATAAATTGGGTGGTTATCGGACCATTATGATTGGAACTGTGATCTGTTTAAGTAGTACAACATTGTTGAATTTTTTCCACAGATGGCCATGGTATGCAGTATGGTTAGTCTGTCTAGGCTTTGGCGGTGGCATGATTGTCCCAGCAATTTATGCGTTAGCAGGTGCAGTTTGGCCGCAAGGTGGTAGACAAACTTTTAATGCGATATATTTAGCTCAAAATTTAGGAGTGGCGATTGGTGCAGCATCTGGTGGCTTTGTGGCAGAATTAAGTTTTAATTATATATTTATAGCTAATTTATTAATGTATATTGCATTTGCCATAGTCGCAATTAGCCAATTTAATATTAAATTGGACATTAAAGTTAAATCAAATGATGCTATGAGTTTATTAGATAAAGCGTACAGACCACAATTCATTGCATTAACTTTGCTGTGTGTCATGTTTAGCATTTGTTGGATTGCTTATATTCAATGGGAAAGTACGATTGGTTCATTTACTCAAGAGCTAAATATCTCTATGGGCCAATACAGTTTATTGTGGACTGTCAACGGTATTATGATATTAGTTGCACAACCATTAATCATTCCGATAATCAGATTATTAAAAGGAAATTTAAAGCATCAAATGTATGTTGGTATAGGTATTTTTATTATCTCTTTCTTTGTCACAAGTTTTGCTGAACAATTTTCTGTATTTATGGTAGGTATGGTTATATTAACATTGGGTGAAATGTTTGTTTGGCCAGCAGTTCCGACAATTGCAAATCAACTTGCACCAAATGGGAAAGAAGGTTCGTTCCAAGGTTACGTTAATTCTGCAGCTACAGTTGGTAAAGCATTTGGTCCTCTTATTGGTGGCGTTGTTGTTGATATGTTTAACATGCAAATCATGTTTTTAAGCATGATTTCATTGTTAGTTTTATCACTTATATTTTTAACATTTTATGATCGTAAATTACCAAAGGATATTTAATATAATACTGAACCCAAAATGTAGATTTCATTTATTTTTGTTTCAGAGCAATCATGGTACATGAGATTAAAAATAAGCATTAATGATTTAGCGAGAAATGGTTATTGAATTAATAATATTTTATGTATAGTTTAAATAATTTTATATAAACATAAAGGCGAGTTTTGTAAATCAACTTTATACTTGAAATAAAGGGTTTTTTCAAATATCATAAGAAGAGTATAGGAGTAGTAATTTGAAAGCTTTTCGACAGAGAGCTAGGGTGGGTGGAACCTAGCGTAAAGCCTCAAGTGAACTTACCAGGACTTAAAGTGAATGAATGACATCTCTAACTATTAATTAAAATGAGCGCACATTTAGTGAAACAGGGTGGTACCGCGGTGAAAATCATCGTCCCTATTATATAATAGTTTGAGGTGTCTTTTTATTATTGAACAGGAGGAAATGAAGTGAATTACAATCATAATGAAATTGAAAGAAAATGGCAGAATTATTGGGAAAACTATAAAACGTTCAAAACTGAAGATAATTTAGGCCAGAAAAAATTTTATGCACTTGATATGTTCCCTTATCCATCAGGTGCAGGGTTACATGTAGGCCATCCTGAAGGCTATACAGCTACTGATATTATTTCAAGATACAAACGAATGCAAGGATATAATGTATTACATCCAATGGGTTGGGATGCTTTTGGTTTACCAGCTGAACAATATGCACTAGATACAGGTAATGATCCTCGTGAATTCACAAAACAAAATATCCAAACTTTCAAACGACAAATTAAGGAATTAGGATTTAGTTATGATTGGGATCGTGAAGTTAATACAACAGACCCAGAATATTATAAATGGACACAATGGATATTCATTCAATTATATAATAAGGGACTTGCTTATGTTGATGAAATAGCTGTGAACTGGTGTCCTGCGTTAGGTACTGTATTGTCAAATGAAGAAGTAATCGATGGTGTTTCTGAACGTGGCGGACATCCTGTTTATAGAAGACCAATGAAACAATGGGTACTTAGAATTACTGAATATGCAGACAGATTACTTGAAGATTTAGATGATTTAGATTGGCCTGAATCTTTAAAAGACATGCAACGTAATTGGATTGGACGATCAGAAGGCGCATCTGTAAGATTTAATGTAGAAAATTTCAATGATCAAATTGAAGTGTTTACAACACGCCCAGACACTATTTATGGTGCAACATTCTTAGTGTTAAGTCCTGAACATGAACTCGTAAATAAAATTACTACATCAGAACATCAAGAAAGTGTTGAGAAATATCAACAAGAAGCGGCAATGAAATCAGACTTAGAACGTACTGGATTAGCTAAAGAAAAATCTGGTGTGTTTACTGGAGCGTATGCATTTAATCCTTTATCAGGAGAAAAAACGCCGATTTGGATTGCTGATTATGTTTTATCTTCATATGGTACAGGCGCTGTTATGGCAGTTCCTAGCGGAGACCAAAGAGACTATGAATTTGCAAAAGCTTTTGATTTACCAATTAAAGCAATAATTGAAGGTGGAGACCTATCTGAATCAGCTTATGATGGCGATGGGCCTCATATTAATTCACAAGAATTAAATGGTTTATATAATCATGAAGCGATTGAAAAAGCTATTGCACTTTTAGAACAAAACAATGCTGGTACAAGAAAAGTCAATTATAAACTGAGAGATTGGTTATTTAGTCGTCAACGTTATTGGGGCGAACCTATTCCTGTTATACATTGGGAAGATGGTACGATGACAACGGTTCCTGAAGATGAATTACCTTTACTTTTACCTGAGACAGACGAAATTAAACCTTCTGGTACAGGTGAATCGCCATTAGCTAATATAGATGAATTTGTTAATGTCATAGATGAAGAAACTGGAATGAAAGGACGTCGTGAAACAAATACAATGCCACAATGGGCAGGTAGTTGTTGGTATTATTTACGCTTTATTGACCCAGATAATGAACAGATGTTAGCTGATCCTGAAAAGTTAAAACATTGGTTGCCTGTGGATTTATATATTGGTGGTGTTGAACATGCAGTGTTACACTTATTGTACGCTAGATTTTGGCATAAGGTCTTGTATGATTTAGGTGTAGTGCCTACCAAAGAACCATTCCAAAAATTATTTAACCAAGGCATGATTTTAGGTGAAGGTAATGAAAAAATGAGCAAATCTAAAGGTAATGTTATTAATCCAGATGATATAATCAAATCACATGGTGCTGATACGTTACGTCTATATGAAATGTTCATGGGTCCACTAGATGCTGCAATTGCATGGAGTGATAAAGGATTAGACGGTTCAAGACGTTTCTTAGACAGAATTTGGAGACTTTTAATTACAGAAGACGGTTTAATCACAGATAAAGTAGTCAATACTAATAATAAAGCTTTAGATAAAAGTTACCACCAAACTGTGAAAAAAGTTTCGGAAGACTTTGAAACATTAAATTTCAATACGGCAATTAGTCAGCTAATGGTATTTATAAATGATTGCTATAAAGTTGATGAGATTTATAAACCATATATTGAAGGATTTATTAAAATGTTAGCGCCAATCGCACCTCATATAGGTGAAGAATTATGGGCGCGTTTAGGACATGAAGAAACGATAACTTATCAACCATGGCCTTCTTATGATGAATCATTATTAGTCGATGATGAAGTGGAAATTGTCGTTCAAGTAAATGGTAAAGTTCGTGCCAAAATTAAAGTTTCTAAAGATCTTTCAAAAGAAGAAATGGAAACAGTAGCATTAGGTAACGAAAATATCAAAGCTGAAATAGAAGGCAAGGATATTAAAAAAGTGATTGCGGTGCCTCAAAAACTTGTTAATATTGTTGCCAAATAACACAAAAGGGGCGTATATATTATGGAAACAATTACTATAGATGAATTGAAATCAAAAATTTTAAATTCTAATCCTGTTCATATCGTAGATGTAAGAACTGATGAAGAAACAGCAATGGGTGTCATACCAGATGCAGAAACGATACCTATGGATAAAATTCCTGATAATTTAAGTCATTTTAATTCAGAAGAAACGTATTATATTATTTGTAAAGCTGGTGGCAGAAGTGCACAAGTCGTCCAATATTTAGAACGCAATGGCATTCACGCAGTCAATGTTGAAGGTGGCATGGATGCCTGGGGCGATGAAGGTTTAGAAATTAAAAGTATTTAATCTTTTGATCGAGCAAAATCAAACGATGATTTTGCATTTTATGCAAGTTTAGTGTTATAATACATTTAACAAAGATATCAATACAGATACACCAAACCCCCTCACTATTGCGAGTAGTGAGGGGGTTTTTTGGTGTTGGCTAAATGTCGCCTGTATTATTTGTCATTACGATTGCGTAGCCAGTACGCAAATAACGTAACGATACAACCACTGATAACAGCAGTCATGAAATGAACAAAGATATCAATCACAAAATACACCTCCTCTCTACGTCTATTGACGCCTGAGAGTAGGCGACTTAAGTATTATAACATTCGGTGACTCAAGCGCATAGAAAATACAAAACATTAAAAAGGATAAAAAATGAATTTGTTTTAACAGTGCGTAGTTGGTCTAGTAGATCACAAATTGATAGGTTTAATGTTGAAATTTACTTGCATTTGTTCCTGATATATGACCTGTAACTAAAGCGCTAGTAATATTATAGCCACCTGTATAACCATGGATATCGAGCAGTTCACCACACATAAATAATCCTGGCGTTAATTTTGACATCATCGTTTTGGGTTCGATTTCTTTAAGAGAGACCCCTCCGCCAGTTACGAAAGCTTTTTCAATTGATAGTGTTCCATTAACTTTAAAAATAAATCCTTTTAATAAAGTAATCAATTTATTAAATTGTTCATTAGAGATATGATGTGCTGTTAATGTTTCTGAAATATCTGCTAACTCTAACATATATAATAGATAACGTTCTTCAATTAAACCGTGTAAGCTATTTTTTACATATTTATCTGGCGTATCTTTTAATAATTTACGTACTTTGTCTTCTAATTGTGCAAAACTGAGTTCTGGAAAAGCATCTAATTGCATTTCGATATCTTCTCGTTTTTGGTTTTTTTGTTCTTTATATACAAATTGGCTGCATCTTAATGCGGCAGGGCCACTGATTCCGAAATGAGTAAATATCATGTCCATTTGATGTGTGACGCGCTTTTTACCATTTTTCTTCAATACAGATAACGCAACATTTTTTAAACTTAATCCTTTTAATCTTTTGTTTTTAATAAATTGCTCGGATGACGTAATTGGTACTTCAGTTGGGAAAAGTTCTGTAATTGTATGTCCAAAGTGTTCAGCGAATTTATAACCATCACCAGTCGAACCGGTCTTTGGTACACTCGTGCCACCTGTAGCGATAATCAAACTATACGTTTCAATTGCTTGTTGATTACCTAAAAAGACTTTGAATGTCTGTTGAGGTGTATGTTCAATAGCGTGTACTGACGTTTCCTCTTTTACAGTTACATTATTTTTTTCAATCGTACGAATTAACGCATCTACAACATCCTGTGCTTTATTAGAAACAGGAAACATACGTCCATGATCTTCTTCTTTGAGTGCAACTCCACGTGATTCGAAAAAGTGAATAATAGATTCATTGTCAAATACGGAAAAAGGACTATATAAAAATTTTCCATTTCCTGGTATATTTTTAATTATCTCTTCATACGGTAAACGATTTGTGACGTTACAACGTCCGCCTCCTGAGATTTTTAATTTGCGTCCGAGCCCTTTTTTCTTTTCAATGAGAAGGACTTTATCACTATGTTGACTTGCTGCGGCAGCAGCCATTAAACCACTAGGTCCACCGCCAATTATAATTGTTTGGTACATTTGATTGCCTCACTTTACTAAATAGTGTTATTTTATAGTTTATAGTAATATAGTTTTGAAAAAAAGTGTTTATAACGTTATGATTAAAGTTATGATTGTAAAAATTAAATTTGAGATAGGAAGATCTGAATGAGTGAAAGTAAAGAATTAGTTAGAGGTACCTTTTTAATCACCCTTAGTATATTGATTACTAAAGTCTTGGGTGTTTTATATATTATTCCTTTTTATTCCATAATTGGTGGAGAAGAAAAATTGGCGCCTTTTAACTATGCATATACGCCGTATAATATTGCCATTGCAGTTGCAACTGCTGGGGTGCCATTAGCGGCGTCTAAATATGTGTCTAAATATAATGCTTTAGGGGCGTATAAAGTCAGTGAAAAATTATATAAATCTAGCTTTATAGTTATGACTATAACAGGATTTATTGGATTTTTCATTTTATATTTATTAGCACCGAGCATTGCCACAATTACTTTAGCCCATGAATCTGGTGCTAAGGGTGGCTGGTCCGTCGCTGACATCACATGGATTATTAGAATTATCAGTATGGTAGTCATATTTATCCCATTACTGGCTACATGGCGTGGTGTGTTCCAAGGTTATAAATCAATGGGTCCAACTGCTGTATCAGAAGTTATTGAACAAATCGCACGTATTTTATTTATTTTAGTAGGAAGTTATCTAGTTCTGAATGTTTTTGGTGGAAGTGTGTTACAGGCCAATGGTATAGCAACATTTGCTGCTGCAGTAGGTGCGATTGCAGGGATATTCACCTTATGGTATTACTGGAGAAAGAGAAAGCCTAATATTGAAAAAATGGTGGCAACGGATACTTCTGATATTTCTGTATCTTATGGAAAAATGTATAAAGAAATTATTTCTTATAGTATTCCATTTGTAATTGTTAGTTTAAATTTCCCACTGTTTAATTTAGTAGATCAGTTTACACATAATGGTGCCTTAGATTTGGCTGGAGTACCAAGTCGTTTACATGACTATTTCTTTACTATTTTAAACATGACGACAAATAAAATAGTAATGATTCCAACGTCATTATCTGCTGGTTTTGCAGTGAGTTTAATTCCATTTATTACTAAGACGTATGAATCTGGTGAATTAAAAGAAATGCACAGACAGATTCGAACATCATTAGGGGTGTTAATGTATATTACAGTCCCTGCAAGTCTGGGAATTATGGCTTTAGCGCTACCATTGTATACTGTCTTTTATAGTTATAATGTCGATGGTAGTCAATTGTTATTTTATTATGCACCTGTTGCTATTTTAATTGGATTATTAAGTGTAACAGCTTCTATGCTGCAAGGTATTGATAAACAAAAGTTAACAGTCTTTGTAATTTTAGCGGCAGTAGTATTAAAAGTAATACTAAATACGCCATTGATTATGGCATTCCATACTGCTGGAGCAATTTTAAGTACGGCGATAGCGTTACTATTTGCTGTTATCTGTAATTTTTATATACTTAAAAAATATGCGAGTTTTGACTTCTCAGAAACGTGGTTACATTTTGGTAAAATTTTCTTATATGGCTTGTTAATGATGGTCGTAGTTGAATTATCATCGTTTTTATTACAAATGGTTATTTCTCCGCAAACTAAATTTGGTGCTTTAGCAATTTTAATTATCAGTGTCATAGTAGGTATGATTGTTTACGGTGGTATTACGATGAAGACGAAACTTGCTGACCAATTTTTAGGAGATATTCCAAATAAACTCAGACGTAAATTAGGGATTATAAAATGAGATTAGATAAATTTTTAGCTAATATGGGTGTAGGAACACGTACAGAAGTTAAACAATTATTGAAAAAAGGTATTATTACAGTTAATAATAAAATAGAAAAATCTCCTAAAAAACAAATAAATCCAGAAACTGATGAAGTACAGAAAAACAATGAAACAATTCACTATATTGATAAAGTCTATCTAATGTTAAATAAGCCTAAAGGTTACGTATCTGCAACAGAGGATGACCAACAGCAAACAGTTGTGGACTTAGTTGAACCGTACCGTTTTTTAGATGTGTTTCCAGTTGGTCGCTTAGATAAAAATACTTCGGGTTTGTTATTAATTACGAATGATGGCACTTTTAACCATGAACTAATGAGCCCAACGAAACACGTATCTAAAACCTATGAGGTAATTTCCCAAAAAAATATTACAAATAATGATATAAAATCGTTTAAAATGGGTATTGAATTGAATGAGGGTTTGGCAAAGCCTGCGACTTTAGTAAAAAGTGATGAAGCATTTAAATCATTTGTCACAATTTATGAAGGAAGATATCATCAAGTTAAACGCATGTTTCATGCTATAGATAATGAAGTTTTAGAATTGAAACGCATTAGCATTGGTGAATTAAAACTGGATGAATCTTTAGCGCCAGGTGAGTATCGCCATTTAACTCAAATAGATTTTAAACAATTAGGATTAAAATAATAAAGAGGTGTTATTATGTCAAAATTATTAAAAGCAATTTTAGGTGTTGGAGGCGCAGCTGCTGCAGTTGTTCTTTCTAAAAAAGAGAATAGAGATAAATTAAAGGATGAATATAGCAAATATAAATCAAATCCTGAATCTTATAAGCAAAATGCAAAAGACATCGCTAGTCAGATTAGCTCAAAAGCAAATGAAACTTATAATGAAGTAAAACAAGACCCTAAAGGTTATGCTTCAAAAGTAAAACAAGATCCTAAAGGTTTTATTAACGAACAAAAAGAACGTTTTAAGGGCGAATCTGAAGAGGAAGAACATGTTGAGGAAGCAAGATTTACAGATGAAGGTGCTGCTGACCCTTCAAATAATCTTCGCGTCGTTACTGAAGACGAGCTCAAAAACAATAAAAATAAATAAGCAATTATACATTTGATTTTTTACCTAGTTCATTGTTTTGAACTAGGTTTTTTTATATATTAATACAGAAATTGAAAGTTAGGTATATGAAAGGTTTTAAACTGTTTTTC
>NZ_PPRL01000120.1:0-41851 GCF_002902235.1 Staphylococcus ureilyticus | reverse complement strand
TAATTATACAGTGAATTTTTTAAAATAATAATCACATCTCGCTGTAGTTTCTGTACTACTTCATGTAAAATATTAAATATATAAGTATTAAAAAGGAAGTTGATGCTAAATGTGGAAAGAAAAAGTGAAAGAATACGAAACAGATATTATAAATGATTTAAAAGGCTTATTATCTATTGAAAGTGTGAGAGATGATAATGAAATTTCTTCAGATAATCCAGTCGGACCTGGACCACGTAAAGCATTAGATTATATGTACGAAATTGCTGAACGTGATGGATTTGATACTCACGATGTTGAACATATTGCAGGGCGTATTGAAGCTGGTGAAGGCGAAGATGTTATGGGGATTTTATGTCATGTTGATGTAGTGCCAGCTGGTGATGGTTGGGATACTAATCCTTTTGATCCGGTTGTAACTGAAGATAAGATTATTGCAAGGGGCACACTAGATGACAAAGGGCCAACAATTGCCGCATATTATGCCGTGAAAATATTGAACGATATGAAAGTTAATTGGAAAAAGCGTATACATATCATTATAGGTACTGATGAAGAGTCAGATTGGAAATGTACAGAGCGTTATTTTAAAACTGAAGAAATGCCAACTTTAGGGTTTGCACCTGATGCTGAATTCCCAGCAATACACGGTGAAAAGGGTATTAGTACTTTTGATGTGGTTCAAAATGAAAAAGCTGAAGATAAAGATGAACCAGAATACGAACTTATTTCTTTTACATCAGGTCAACGTTATAACATGGTACCTGACGAAGCAATTGGTAAACTTGCGGTTAAAGAAAATATGACTGACGTCATTCAAAAATTCGAACAATTTTTATCTGAGCATAATTTAAATGGTGAAAGTATCGTTGATAGTGGCGTATTAGTACTTAAAGCATACGGTAAAGCTGTACATGGTATGGATCCATCTATTGGTGTGAATGCTGGATTGTACTTATTACATTTCTTAGCCCAATTAGGTTTAGACAAAACTGCTGAAAATTTCACTCAATTTAGTGAACAGTATTTATTCAATTCTCATTTCGGTGAAAAAATGGGAATGAAATTCCACACAGATGTTATGGGAGATGTAACTACAAATATAGGTATCATTTCATATGATAATCAAAATGGTGGTCAATTCGGTATTAATTTAAGATATCCGCAAGGTTTTGAATTTGAAGAAGCTATGACTCGTTTTAAAGGTGAGATTCAGGAACTTGGTTTTTCTATAGCATTAGGTAAAAATCAAACACCTCACTATGTGGATAAAAATGATCCTTTCGTACAAACTTTAGTGAAAACATATCGTAACCAAACAGGTGACCAAACTGAACCATACACAATTGGTGGTGGAACTTATGCTCGAAATTTAGATAAAGGTGTCGCATTTGGTGCTATGTTTAATGATTCAGAAGATTTAATGCATCAAAAAAATGAGTATATTACGAAAAAACAATTATTCAATGCAACTAGTATTTATTTAGAAGCTTTATATGCTCTATGTGTGGAGGAATGATGATGACAAAAGTACTTATTAATGAACATTTAGTAGACGAACAAGACGCAAGCGTACCATACAATGATCGTGGTTATGTATTTGGTGACGGTATATATGAATATATTAGAACATACAACAATAATATTTTTACTGCCAAACCACATTTTGAAAGACTTTTGAGAAGTGCTAAAGAAATAGGTTTAGAATTGAAATATAATGTAGAAGAGCTTACAGAATTAATCCAAGAATTATTAGCAGCGAATGGTGTCGTTAATGGTGGCGTATATATACAAGTTACACGTGGAGCAGCCCCTCGTGACCATGCATTTCCTACGCCATCAGTAGAAGCGAATGTGATGGCAATTACTAAAACTTACGATCGTCCTTATAAGTTATTAGAAGAAGGTATTAATGCGATTACAACTGAAGATATTCGTTGGTTAAGATGTGATATTAAAAGTTTGAATTTACTTGGCAATGTGTTGGCTAAAGAGCGTGCAGTTAAATATAACGCTCAAGAGGCTATTCAACATAGAGGTGATATTGTTACTGAAGGATCATCAAGCAATGTTTATGCTATTAAAGCTGGAGAAATCTATACACATCCAGTAAATAATTATATATTGAATGGTATTACACGTATGGTCATAAAAGATATTGCTCAAGAAAAAGGTATACCGTTTAATGAAGGTACATTTACTGTAGATTTTTTAAGAAATGCAGATGAAATTATTGTGTCTAGTACATCTATTGAAGTAATGCCAGTCGTAAAATTAGATGGTGAACAAGTAGGAGACGGAGAAGTTGGACCAATAACGAAATCGTTACAAGAAGGATTTAATAGATACATTGACACAGATAGTTAATATTTTCCATAAAAGGAAATAAAATGTAACTTTTACCAAAGCTAAATTATGTTATAATGCTAACTGAGCCGATTTAAAAATTATAGAAAAATACTGTAGTAAAATGTGACTTTTTGTTTCTCATTATTGGTTGAAATAAATCCTTAAACATTATAAAATCTTCTATGAGACTTGAAATTGAGACATGAAATTTCATTTAAAAAAACTAAAGGAATTTTTCGAAAAAAATACTGTTACGAGATGATATATGATATGATGTTAAAGTTATTATCAATCTCGATACAGTATTTCATATTTAAATATAAAAACTTGATTCTATGGGACAAAATGGTCGTTATCATATAATGACAGTAATATAGAGTTTTAAGTTTAAAAGTGTGTGTATTAGAAAATGATTATATTTGGCTCTCGAAATCTGTTTTCTGGAGCCATTTTCTAATTGAAAGTGAGGTGAACGTGTTGGAGCAGTTTTATCAATTAGGGTGGACACTTGATTCAGCAGGTGGTGCATCTGGAGAAGCATATATGGCTGAACAAGATGGGCAGAAATTGTTTTTAAAACGAAATTCAAACCCATTTATTGCAGCCTTGTCTGCTGAAGGTATTGTACCTAAGCTCGTATGGACGAAACGAATAGAGACTGGGGAAGTCGTGACGGCGCAACATTGGAAAAATGGCAGAGAGTTAACTTTTGATGAGATGTATGAACAACGAGTAGCTAATTTATTGAAAAAAATACATAGTTCAAAAACACTTTTGAATATGTTGAAGCGTATGGAAATGTATCCTATTACGCCTGATATTTTGTTAAATAAAATAAACGCCTCATTATCTAGAGAAGTGTTAACACACCATGTGGTGCGAAAGGCATTAACTTATTTAGAAGATCATATGCCAAGTCTTGACCCTAGATTTTTTACAGTTGTCCATGGAGATGTCAATCATAATAATTGGTTGTTGTCTGACCACGATGAACTATTTTTAGTGGATTGGGAAGGTGCAATGATTGCAGATCCAGCAATTGATTTAGGCATGCTGCTATACAATTACGTTCCTGAAAATAAATGGCCTCAGTGGTTAAATGATTACGGTACGAAAGATTCTATAGACTTGCAAAAAAGAATGAAATGGTATACTGCTGTACAATCTATTGGTATGGTTCAGTGGTATGAAGAACAAAAACGCTATAAAGATATGAATATGTGGCTGAAGTTCTTAAACGAAGTAATGAATAACAATGCATTTATATAAGGAGTTATCAAGAAAATGAGAATGCGTTACAAGCCATGGGCAGAAGATTATTTAAAATCGCATCCTGATATTGTAGACACAGATGGCAGCCATGCAGGACATATAAGTGAGTGGTTTGACAAAGAACAACCAATTTATATTGAAATTGGTTCCGGCATGGGACAATTTATAACAACACTTGCTGCACAAAGACCTGAAATTAATTTTATATCTATGGAACGTGAAAAAAATGTAATGGTCAAAGTGTTAGATAAAGTGAGAGAGCAAAATCTAACGAATATTAAATTGATATGTAACGATGCGATAGAATTAAATGAATACTTTAAAGATGGTGAAATTTCACGTATTTATTTAAATTTTTCTGATCCTTGGCCGAAAAGAAGACATACTAAGCGTAGATTGACGTATCACACGTTTTTATCTTTGTATAAACAAGTTTTAAAAACAGATGGTGAGATTCATTTTAAAACAGATAATAGAGGATTATTTGCCTATAGCTTAGAAAGTATGTCCCAATTTGGTATGTATTTTACAAAAATAAATTTGAACTTGCACCAAGAAGAAAAAGAAAATAATATTGAAACAGAATATGAGCGCAAGTTTTCAGACAGAGGTTCAAGAATTTATAGAATGGAAGCAAAATTCCATAGTAATTAAATATTTGTAATGACGCAGCCCAAAATCTCACGTTCAAAACAAAGGACTAATCCGCAACAATGACGGATTAGTCCTTTTTATTATAACTGTGCTACGATTTTGCTCGTACATGCTTGCCTGGGGATATGACTCGAGCCTGTAGTCTCTCGTTCATATCATTTCCCTAGGCGTCAGTACATGACAAAATCACCATGAAATTTTGTTGTAGCAGAAGACTAACAAATTTCGTTATTTTACGTGTACTGAGTATTATATTACTATATTAATTAATGAGTAATTAAATCAAGAAATGGGGACTGATTATGAAATTAGGAAATTTCAAGATACATTACCTGAACGGTGGCGTTACAAATATTGATGGTGGAGCGATGTTTGGTGTGGTTCCGAAAGTTTTATGGGCTAAAAAATATGAGCAAAGTGAGGAAAATCGGATTCCATTACCTACACATCCAATTTTAATACAAACGGAAGAATTTAACTTTATTATTGATACTGGTATTGGTAATCATAAGCTTACCGAAAAAGAGCGTAAAATATTTGGTGTGCATTATGAAAGTAATATAGAAGAAGATTTAAAATTATTTAATTTGACAACGAATGATATTGATTATGTTTTAATGTCACATTTACACTTTGACCATGCGTCAGGATTAACTGATAGTGAAGGGCATGCAGTTTTTAAAAATGCGATTCATGTTATTCAACAAGATGAATGGCATGAGTTTGTTAGCCCAAATATACGAAGTAAATCAACTTATTGGCAGAAAAATAATGGTGATTTCACCGATAAATTATTGTTGTTTGAAAAAGAAATTGAAATCGTCAAAGGGATTAATATGTATCATACTGGTGGCCATAGTTACGGTCACTCTATTATTACAGTAGAAAATGCAGGAGAAAAAGCAGTACATATGGGGGATATTTTTCCTACAGTCGCACATAAAAATCCACTGTGGGTAACTGCTTACGATGATTATCCAATGCAGTCTATAAGAGAAAAAGAACGCATGATACCTAGATTCATTTTAGAAAATTACTGGTTTTTATATTATCATGATGTAAATTACTTTGCTGTAAAATTTAATCAAAAGGAACCATCTGAAATCGAGCATTACATTACAAGAGAATAAAATAAAAGGTTAAAGTTTTGAACATTTGAAATAGCACTATATCTTAACTAAAAATACAATCAATGTCTTCATAGTTTGAGCAGTAATATAGTTTATTTCTTTCATTGTAATCATCTCAGTGTAGTCAATAAATATTTTCTACATGATACAAGTATGTTCATAACTTTAACCGTTTATCATTTACATTCAATGATGTTTATCACTTCACCAGTTTTAGCGTCGGCATAAAAATCATAATAAGTGCGTTTGCCATTATGAAGGGTAGTGATACCACCTTGAAAGACTTCTAATTGATCGCCAGCATTTTGATACATTATCGTTTCATTTAGTATGTAAGAACCTACAACATTCATAAAATAAGTTTTTACATCTGTAATAATAGCTTCTGGATTACGATTTTGTAGTTGCTTTTGACGCGTATAAAAATAAATTGATCCAACAATAGTTGTTATTGAAATTAAGCCGATGAAGAACCAACTTTTTTTATTCAACATATTACAATCTACCCCCAATAAATTCATATTTATAGTTTACCATAATGAAGATGATATAATAAATATTAAGGAGTGAATGACATTGAGTATAGACAAAAGTAAAACATTATCAAGAATGAAAATATTAACAGAATTACATGGAGCGCCAGGATTTGAAGATGACGTTAAATCATATTTGAAATCTGAAATGTCACCGTATGTAGATGACTTTGTATACAATCGAATGGGCGGCTTTTATGGAGTTAAGAGAGCTAAATCTAAAAATTCAAAGAAAATAATGGTTGCTGCTCATATGGACGAAGTAGGCTTTTTAATAACGCACATCACAGATAATGGGCTCTTACAATTCACGAATTTAGGTGGAGTAGCGACTGATATATGGCAAGGTCAAAGACTAAAAGTTAAAACAAGAAACAATGAAGAAATCATAGGAGTTGTAGCGAATATACCGAAACATTTTAGGACAGGTAACGAAGGTGCACCAAAAATTGAGGACCTATTATTAGATATTGGTTGTGAAAGTGAACAAGATGTTATCAATCGAGGCATTCAAATTGGTGATACTATTGTTCCAGACACACCGTTCACACAGTTATCAGAGCATAGGTTTGCTAGTAAAGCGTGGGACAATCGTTATGGTTGTTTATTAGGTATAGAATTATTAGAATTATTAAAAGACGTAGAGCTAGATTTTGATTTATATGTTGGCGCAAATGTTCAAGAAGAGGTTGGGTTAAGAGGTGCAAAAGCCTCTGCTGAATTAATCGATCCGGATGTAGCTTTTGTAGTAGATTGTTCGCCAGCAAATGATATGAAAGGAAAGCAAAATCTTTCCGGTGAATTGGGTCAAGGGACATTGATTCGTATAAAAGATGGTACGATGATACTAAAACCAAAGTTTAGAGATTTTCTATTAGATTTAGCAAACAAATTTCAAATTCCATATCAATATTATATGTCTCCAGGCGGTACAGATGGAGGAGAAATTCACAAAGCAAACATTGGTATTCCAACTGCAGTTATTGGTGTTTGTGCACGCTATATTCACAGTACAAATGCAGTATTTGATTTTCGTGATTATGATGCTGCAAGAAACTTAATATTACAATCAGTTAAAAATTTGGATGACGAAATAATAAATACTTTACAGTATAAATAATGTTTTGGAGTGATTAGATGGAACAATTAGAAAATGAACAACAATTTTTAGAATTTAAAAGAGGGCACACTGTATTTTTATTTACTGCTGATTGGTGTCCAGATTGTAAAGTGATTGAACCAGACTTACCACAACTTGAAGCGAAGTATACAAATTATAAATTTGTATCAGTGGATAGAGATAAATTTATAGATATTTGCATTGAACATGGTATTATGGGCATTCCTAGTTTTTTAGTATTTAGTAATGGACAACAAATTGGAAGTTATATTGGAAAAGAGCGTAAATCCATTGAACAGATAGATAATTTTTTAGCTTCTTTATAAACATAAAGTGAATGAATCTTATTAAGTGCACGATAAAAATATACCCTTAGAACTTACTTTTTTTCTGTTCCTAAGGGTATATTTATTGTAAACTGTATAAAGACACGTAAATAGGAGTGTTAACGATGAATGTCTTTCAAATGAGAGATAAATTAAAAGATAGATTAAAACATTTAGATGTCAAATTTAGTTTTAATCGTGATGAAGAAACGCTACACGTATCTAGAAATGATAATGGCAAAGGTGTCACTGTCAAACTTTCAACAATTGTAGCGAAATATAAAGAACAAAAAGAAAATATTGTAGATGAAATTGTATATTATGTCGAAGAAGCGATTGAACAAATGAAAGGGGAGGCGTTATCTGAAACAGAGAATATTGAGATAATGCCTGTATTAAGGTCGCCTAGTTTTGATAAAAAAGACAAAGAAGGTAATTCATTTGTTATAGATAAACATACTGCAGAAACTAATATTTATTATGCAGTAGATTTAGGAAAATCTTATCGATTGATAGATGAGCAAATGTTAGAAAAATTAAATCTTACTAAACAACAAGTGAAAGAAATGGCTTTATTTAATGTTCGAAAACTTGAAAACAAATATAAAACCGATGAAGTTAAGGGTAATATCTTCTATTTTGTAAATTCAAATGATGGTTACGATGCCAGTAGAATTTTAAATTCTACCTTTTTAAATGACATACAAGCGCAATGTGAAGGTGAGATGTTGGTGGCAGTACCGCATCAAGACGTGTTGATTATTGCTGATATTCGAAATAAAACAGGTTACGATGTTATGGCACACTTAACGATGGAATTCTTCACGAAAGGATTAGTTCCAATTACGTCACTTTCATTAGCTTATGATAATGGACATTTTGAGCCAATATTTATTTTGGGTAAAAATAATAAACAAAAAAGAAACCCAAATGTCATCCAAAGATTAGAAGCAACTCGAAAACAATATGAAAATAAAGATAAGGAATAAGGAGTTAAAAAAATGAATTTATTTTACAATAAAGAAGCTGTAGGAGATGTAGCTTTTTTACAAATTGAGCCCGCAACAGGCGAATTTACGTATGAGACGAAGAATGATGTAGTAGCAATTCGTCAAGATAACAAGATTGTAGGTTTTAATATATTCAATGCATCAAAAGTGTCAGATATTGATGGAAATGGACATATAAAGTTGGATGAGAAGTTAATTCAGGACTTACAACAAGCAATTAAAAATGCTGGTTTCACGTTTGAACTAAATGCAGATTTATCACCAAAATTTGTTGTTGGTTATGTTGAAACTAAAGAAAAACACCCTGATGCTGATAAATTAAGCGTATTGAATGTAGATGTAGCAACAGAAAAGCTACAAATTGTTTGTGGTGCGCCGAATGTTGAAGCAGGCCAAAAGGTCGTTGTTGCAAAAGTAGGTGCAGTAATGCCAAGTGGAATGGTTATTAAAGATGCAGCCTTACGCGGTGTAGATTCAAGTGGAATGATTTGTTCTATGAAAGAATTAAATTTACCAAATGCACCACAAGAAAAAGGTATTATGGTATTGTCTGATGAATACAAAGTTGGACAGGCATTTTTTGAAGAATAGAAGGAGGTAATGTCCGAATGAGCTGGTTCGACAAATTATTTGGAGAAGAAAATGATCCTAATAAAGACTATCTAAATAAAAGAAACCAACGACGTCAAAAGAGTCAAGAACATCAAGACACATTACTTCCTCAAAATAACGATGTTTATGAGAGACCTAAAGGGAAATTTAGATTTCCAATGCGTGTTTTAGAAGAAAATAGTGAAACTGAGGACGCTATTAATGGAAAATCAGAAAATGAATTTAAAAATTCTGACCATAAATCAACTAGTCACCAAACTGAGAATCACAGCCACAGAAGAAGGAGACAAATGGCTAATGAAAATGCTACAGATAAATTTACTCAATCATCTAAAGAATCATATGCAACATCTCGTAGTAAAACAAATGCGTCATTAGATAATGAAGTTCAAAAAGAAAAGAGACAACACAAAGGCAAAAGAACAAGAATTCAAACAGACGTTTTAGGTGGTACTGGACGTGAAAATGGTCATAGTACAAAAAGACATGAGCCTACTACCCCTCAATATCATAAAAGTGAATTTAAAGCTAGCGAGGTTCCGTCAGCTATTTTTGGCACTAAAAAACCACACCCTTTAGAAAATGGTGTGATAAAACCTAATCATCGTTTTAAAGATGATAATGAAAATAAAGTGCAAGAAGAACGCAAATCAAATTCTAATAATGACCATAATGACAATGCTGAAACAACGTTTGATCAACCTTCTCAAGTTGATAGCGAACAACCATCAGCTAAAAAGAGCAATGAACAACTACTAGATAAGTCGATACAACAAGAAAATGTATCACAAGCTACTACTACTCCAAAAAAGAATAATACCATCAATATAGAAAATATCTATGCTTCTCAAATTGTTGAAGAAATTCGTCGCGAACGTGAACGTAAAGTGCTTCAAAAACGTCAATTTAAAAAAGCATTGCAACAGAAGCGTCAAGAAAATCAACAAAATGATGAAGATACAATTCAAAAAGCAATTGATGAAATGTATGCACAGCAAGCAAAACAATATATTGGAGAAAGTTCATTAGATGGTGCACAAAATAAAATTAGTGATACAGACTATTCAACAAAATCGTCTGGTGAAGATGCAACGGATGAACATGATACAACTGACCAAATTGATACGTCACAATACAATTATCAAGAAATTAATTTAGACAATATAAGTAATGTACATAACATTAACGACTCTGACGATGTTTCAAATACAAATGAAAATCAAACAGAAAATGTAGAAACAGCATCAAATCTTACAGAATCATCAACGAATCATGCTAACGATGAAACAAATCTTTCTCAAGATATTGATCATGCAGATATAGACAATCATTTGCACCATCATGACGAAAATTCAAATGGAACTATTGATAATACTGGTATTTCGGAAGCTACCTATAGAGAAATTTCAGATAATCAAAAAGATACGACACAAAATACAGTTGATTTGACTCAACAAACTAATAACAATGAACGAAAAACGTCACAAAGTGAAAATGATGATGTATTAGATCATACATCATTGCATACTAAACATCATTTTGAAAAAGAAGATGAGCAATATGTAGATGAGTCTAATGATATTAATCAGAATGAATCACGGAATGAAGAAGATTTATCAACTTCAACTGAAGCGGATGAAAATGGTGAAAAAACAGTTGTTAATGACGTGCAAATGTCAGAGAATAACGAAAATGAAGCACAACAAGATCATGTTAAAACAAACGCTAAAGCGAATAGCGATGAACAAAACAATCAACAACATAAAAATACAATCAACTCGAAAGGAAGCAAACCAAAACCTTTCAATGTAGTAATGACACCATCTGACAAAAAAAGAATGCTTGATGCCAAGAAAAATCTTAACGACACACATGCTTTTGTGAACTCAAATGATACTGAATTACAACAATCAGATGAAAAAATAGATAAAACGGCACAAAGTGAAAAAGATGAATCAACTGCTGCATTTAATCAACAAATGCAAACTGAAACTAACCTGGAAGAACATAATTCTAATGCTAATGAGTCAAAAGATATGTTTATAAATACGGAATCTGAAACGTTGACTGAGGATGAAGAAGTAGCATCCAGCATAGATGACAAAAATGAAGTTATAAGTCACAGGTATAATGGACAACCACAAAATGCAGAAACCAATCATGTGGATAAACATTCTGTAGATGCTACCGTTTCTCATAAATCAAATTCTGTGAATCAGCAGAACCAAAGCATGCAAGCATCCCAAGAAAGCAAAACAACTATACGAAAAGGTCCAAATATTAAACTTCCGAGTATTGATTTACTGGATGAACCTAAGGTCCATGAAGTAGATAATCAGTGGATTGAAGAAAAGAAACAAGAATTAAATGAAGCATTTTACTATTTCAATGTACCTGCGGAAGTTCAAACTGTTACAGAAGGGCCAAGCGTGACTCGTTTTGAATTATCTGTAGAAAAAGGTGTAAAAGTATCAAGAATCACTAACTTACAAGATGATATTAAAATGGCGTTAGCAGCAAAAGACATACGTATTGAAGCGCCTATTCCAGGTACAAGTTTAGTAGGTATTGAGGTGCCAAATCAGTCTTCAACACCTGTTAATTTACGTTCTATCATAGAAGATAATACTTTTAAAAATGCTGAATCTAAATTAACAGTTGCTATGGGACTTAGAATTAATAATGAGCCGTTAGTTATGGATATAGCAAAAACGCCTCATGCATTAATTGCTGGTGCTACAGGTTCAGGTAAATCAGTATCTATTAACAGCATTTTAATGTCATTATTGTATAAAAATCATCCTGAGGAGCTAAGATTATTACTGATCGATCCTAAGATGGTTGAGTTGGCACCATATAACGGTTTGCCACATTTGGTATCTCCTGTTATTACAGATGTTAAAGCTGCTACACAAAGTTTAAAATGGGCAGTGGAAGAAATGGAACGTCGTTATAAAGTATTTGCTAAATATCATGTTAGAAATATTACTGCATTTAATAAAAAGGCAAATTATGATGATAGAATGCCAAAAATTGTTATAGTAATAGATGAATTAGCTGATTTAATGATGATGGCGCCACAAGAGGTTGAACAATCAATTGCACGAATTGCACAAAAAGCACGCGCATGTGGAATTCATATGTTAGTTGCAACACAAAGACCATCTGTAAATGTAATTACAGGGCTAATCAAAGCGAACATACCGACACGTATTGCTTTTATGGTATCTTCAAGCGTAGATTCACGTACAATTTTAGATAGTGGTGGAGCAGAACGCTTATTAGGTTATGGAGATATGCTCTACCTAGGAAGTGGAATGAACAAACCAATACGTGTACAAGGAACTTTCGTTTCTGATGAAGAAATTGATGATGTCGTTGATTTTATAAAACAGCAACGTGAACCTGATTATCTTTTTGAAGAAAAAGAATTGTTGAAAAAAGTAGAAAGTCATCCGCAAGATGATTTATTCGACGATGTATGTCGATTTATGGTACAAGAAGGACATATTTCTACTTCACTGATACAAAGACATTTCCAAATCGGTTATAATCGAGCTGCTAGAATTGTAGACCAATTAGAACAGTTAGGTTATATTTCGGAAGCAAATGGTTCTAAACCCAGAGATGTGTATATCACTGAGTCTGATTTAAATGATAATTAATATAGAGATAAAGGAGTGTTACAATGACACATTACCATTTTGTCGGCATTAAAGGTGCCGGAATGAGTTCATTAGCACAAATCATGCATGATCTTGGAAATGAAGTACAAGGGTCAGATATTAAGAATTATGTTTTTACAGAAGTCGCATTAAAAAATAAAGGTATAAAAATTCTCCCTTTTGATGCAGATAATATTAAGGAAGATATGGTCATTGTTCAAGGTAATGCATTTCCTGATACGCATGAAGAAGTTGTACGCGCGCATGATTTAAATTTAGAAGTGATTCGTTATCACGATTTCTTAGGTCATGTTATTAACCAATATACTTCAGTTGCTGTAACAGGTGCGCATGGTAAAACATCAACAACTGGTTTACTATCACATGTTATGAATGGAGATAAAAAAACATCCTTTTTAATTGGTGACGGTACTGGATTAGGTATTCCAGCTAGTGATTACTTTGCTTTTGAAGCATGCGAATACCGTAGACATTTTTTAAGTTATCATCCGGATTATACAATTATGACAAATATTGATTTTGATCATCCAGATTATTTTAAAGATGTGCATGATGTATTTAATGCCTTTCAAGAAATGGCGCAAAATGTAAAAAAAGCAATTATCGCATGGGGAGATGATCCATATCTTCGTGATTTAAAAGCAGATGTACCTATTTATTATTATGGATTTTCTGAAAATGACGATATTTATGCGGATAATATTCAAATTAGTGAGAAAGGTACACAATTTGATGTTTATATTAATAATAATTTTTATGATACCTTCTTATCTCCACAATTTGGAGACCATAATATCTTAAATGGACTTGCTGTAATAGCAATCAGTTATTTAGAAGGATTGAACGTTGATAATATTAAAGAAGCGTTAGAAACATTTGGTGGTGTAAAACGTAGATTTAATGAAACTAAGGCAGGTAAACAAGTATTAGTAGATGATTATGCTCACCATCCAAGAGAAATTAGTGCTACAATTGAGACAGCACGAAAAAAATATCCTAATAAAGAAGTTATAGCTGTTTTCCAACCACATACTTTCAGTAGAACACAAGCTTTTTTAGAAGAATTTGCTGAATGTTTAAGTCTTGCGGATAAAACATTTTTATGCGAAATTTTCGGCTCAATAAGAGAAAACAATGGCGAACTAACTATTCAAGACTTGGTTGAAAGGGTAGATGGTTCTACACTTATTGATGAGCAAAGTGTAAATACTTTAGAACAATATGAAGATGCGGTTATCTTATTTATGGGTGCAGGCGATATACAAAAAATCCAGCGCGCATATATGGAAAATATCGGTGTAACTACCTCATTTTAATATGTTTATGTTAAAATGATGTGGGTATTTATATTAAATAACAACATATGTTTTTTTAGGAGGCGTTTTTAATGGAATGGATTTTACCTATAGCTGGAATAATTGCAGCGATTGCTTTTTTAGTGTTATGTATAGGAATCGTTGTTGTATTACTTTCAGTTAAGAAAAATTTAGATCACGTTGCTAAAACTCTTGATGGAGTTGAAGGACAAATTCAAGGGATTACACGTGAGTCTACTGATTTACTTCATAAAGCGAATCGCTTAACTGAAGATATTCAAGATAAATCAGAACGTTTAAACTCTGTCGTTGATGCTGTTAAAGGTATCGGTGATTCAGTTCAAACATTAAATGGTTCTGTTGATCGAGTAACAAACTCAATCACGCACAATATTTCTCAAAATGAAGATAAAATTTCTCAAGTTGTACAATGGTCAAATGTTGCAATGGAAGTTGCTGACAAATGGCAAAACAGAAGAAATCGTAGAGAAAGTGCAAATTATAAAACAAGTAGCGTAGCAAATGATGCAAATCACAGCTATACTACACGAGTTGACCATTAATCATTTATATACTTAAAAAACAAATGCACTTAAATGAGGTATAAACTTATTTAAGTGCATTTGTTATAGGAGGCATTCAAATATGAAGTACTATAATCGAGATGATTACGAAAGAAATTTAGAAAGTTATGAAGTACCAGAATATTTTACATCCGGTGCTAGAAATGTGTTTGTTTATGGATTTATAGTAGGTGCTGTGATAGGTTCGGCTGTAGGATTAGTGTCTATTAGTAAATCACGTCAAAGTGAGAAATCCGTTCCTAAAAGTAATAAAACATTCAAATCAAATGTAGTTAAAGAAGCTGAAAATGACAAACTAGAAGCAGAACGTCAAGTTGCGCATATTAAAGAAAAAGCAATTACAAACAATGAATTAGGTGCGCAAAAAGTTGCAATTCAACAAGAGACGGCTACTCACAACTTATCTGATACGTCACCACAAGCACAAGATACATTAACTGAACAACAATCGGATGAAACATCAGAAGGCTTGAATAATATTGATGAACAAGCACAACCAACTGATAGTGAAAAGAATGCTCAAAAAAATGCAATCAAGAAAGAGTCAGAAACACATCATTTAGCTGATTCTACAGTTGCTTCAACGTCTAACGAATCACAAAAAAATGATACAGTATCGGCTACGAAATTAGCCAATGCTGCTGAAGAAAAAAATAAAGCTTTAACAAATGACCCGACAATTAAGAAAAATACAACTGAACTTGTAACAGAAGAAAGTGTAAAATCTAATTCTAAAAAAGAAGTACCTAATTTAGTTACAAAAAATGACAAGACTGAAGCTAAAGATAGCTTAAATTCAGCAACAATTGCAGGTGGTATTACTGCTTCGGGATTAGCATTAGCAGCGAGTCAAAAACGTGATGCAATGTCTAAAGACCCAAAAGTAGCTGAAAAAACCGTTAATTTATTAAAACCTGAATCTTTAACAGTCAAAGGTAATCAAGAAGTGCCTAATTTAGTTACAAAGAAATTAGATAATGCAGTTGAAAATAATAATAAAGTAGAAAATTCTGCTGATAAACATGATCAATCTTCAACTAAAAATACACCTCAGGCTGCAGAGCAACGTGTTAAACAAACACATAAAAGTGTGTCGTTTAAAGACGGTATAATTGTACATGATAATGCTGAACAAGGTATTAGTAAGCAATCTTCTAATAATAGTACTGATAGCTCTAATTCTGACAATGAGGTTCCAACATATTCAAAAAATAGATTGCAAAGCAAAAAGACTGAAAAAGCAAAAAGTAAAATAGATAAAAGAACATTTAATGATTAAAACTGTTATGTGATTTTGGAATAAATTCTATAATCAAAAGCAGTCTCGGACATAAATTCTATACTCAAAATAAGAGGGCCAATGCATAATATGGATTGGTCCTCTTTATAGTTAAAATCTTACGTTTTTGACTGTCCATGCTTGGCTAGGATATGGTTCGAGCCTGTAGTCTCTCACTCATACGATTCCTCTGGGTGTCAGCACATTACAAAATCGGTATAATTGATATTTTGTTACTCAAAAAATAAGGCACTTACGTATAATTAAATAAACATTACTCAACTAAATTAACGAAATGCCTTATATGTGAAATGTATATCTTTACTCAACATACACTGTCAATGGACACTTCAATACTTATTCCTACAATTATCAGTAAACTAAAAATTAACGAATCAACTACCCGCATTAGATAACATAAGTATAGTCACTTATGTTAAGTGGGGTATAATATCCTTGCATACGTTGTGATGAGCGTTGGTATAAATTGATTATTTATGGAATAGTGTAAAAATACGGCTAGAAAATAACAGAAAATTCAGTTATCATTAAACGTATTCACTTTAAAAGTGATTTTTTACGTTTGAGACTTGAACTTATATGCAGTTATTGTTAGAATTACGTTTAACAAATATTTTATCGCTTTAAAGCAGAATAAAATATCGCTGTAAAATTTTCATAGAGGTGACTAAAATGACAGACAAATTACAAGAATACAGAGATGAAATTGTTGGAATTAATGAACAAATACTAGACCTTTTATCTAAAAGAGGGAAGATTGCACAAACAATAGGTGAAGAAAAGCGCAAGCAGGGTACAATGGTTTATGACCCTCAACGTGAAAAAGAAATGATTAACCAACTATTAGATAAAAACGAAGGTCCGTTTAATGATAATGTGATTAAACAACTATTTAAAGAAATATTTAAAGCCTCTACTGACTTGCAAAAATCAGAGAATGAAAAACATTTATATGTATCTAGAAAATTGAAACCAGAAGATACAATTGTTCAGTTTGATAATAAAGGTATTATCGGTGACGGTAATAAATCTTTTGTTTTTGGTCCATGCTCAGTTGAATCACAAGAACAAGTAGATACAGTTGCAGCAGATTTACAAGCCAAAGGTGAAAAGTTCATTAGAGGTGGAGCGTTTAAACCTCGTACATCACCTTATGATTTCCAAGGTTTAGGTGAAGAAGGACTAAAAATACTTAAAAATACAAAAGATAAATATGGTTTAAATGTTGTAAGTGAAATTGTAAATCCAGCAGATTTTGAAATCGCTGATCAATATTTAGACGTTTTCCAAATTGGTGCGCGTAATATGCAAAATTTCGAATTATTAAAAGAAGCAGGACGTTCTAATAAGCCAGTATTATTAAAACGTGGATTAGCTGCTACAATCGAAGAATTTATCTTTGCAGCTGAATATATTGCATCGCAAGGTAATGAAAATATAATTTTATGTGAACGTGGTATACGTACATATGAAAAAGCTACAAGAAATACATTAGATATTTCAGCAGTACCGATTTTAAAACAGGGGACACATTTACCAGTTTTAGTAGATGTTACACATAGTACTGGACGTAAAGATATCATGTTACCAACTGCAAAAGCAGGTTTAGCTGTTGGTGCTGATGGTATTATGGCAGAAGTTCACCCAGATCCTTCTGTTGCTTTAAGTGATAGCGGTCAACAAATGGATTTAAATGAATTTGAAAAATTCTACAATGAATTAAAACCATTAGCTGATATGTATAACAATAAACAATTAAAATAATTTATACCATACGATGACTTTATAACCTCTATTTTGCATACTAATTATTTAGGTGCTTATAGAGGTTTTTATATTTCTTTTCAATAGCTATTTATATGAATTTATATTAATATTAATTACTGTTTTTGAAAATGATTGAAATAGAAATAAAAACTTATACTTAAATAAGATTTAATAAATTATTATGAAATTGACATTATTATGACATTCAAATCAAAATGATTTTACATTTACGAAAAATATGGTAAACTTTGAAAATGTTATGAAAACAGAGTATAATAATAAAGAAATCGCTTTCAAGGAGGAAGTTTATGACTGTAACAATTTATGATGTAGCTAGAGAAGCAAGGGTATCTATGGCTACTGTTTCGCGTGTCGTAAATGGTAACCAAAATGTAAAACCGGAAACACGAGACAAAGTGAACGAAGTTATTAAAAAGTTGAGTTATCGTCCCAACGCAGTAGCAAGAGGATTAGCAAGTAAACGTACGACGACTGTTGGGGTAATCATCCCAGATATTTCAAATGTGTATTATTCACAACTCGCACGTGGTTTAGAAGATATTGCTACAATGTATAAATATCACTCAATCATATCGAATTCTGATAATGACCCTGGCAAAGAGAAAGAAATTTTTAATAATTTATTAAGTAAGCAAGTAGATGGCATTATCTTTTTAGGTGGAACGATATCAGAAGAAATTAAAGAATTGATTAATAAATCATCTGTTCCAGTAGTCGTGTCAGGTACGAACGGTAAAGATGAAGGAATTTCATCAGTCAATATCGATTTCCAAACAGCTGCAAAAGAAATCACAGCGCACTTAATAGAAAAAGGAGCAAAACGTTTTGCTTTTGTAGGCGGAGACTATTCCAAAAAGGCACAAGAAGATGTGTTAGAAGGATTAAAAGAGGTTTTATCAGAAAATCAATTAACATTAGATGAACAATTAGTTTTCAATGGCAATGAGACCTATAAAGATGGTTTACGTGCATTTGACGCATTAAAATCTAGTAAACCAGATGCTATCTTATCAATTAGTGATGAACAAGCAATTGGTTTAGTTCATGCAGCACAAGATGAAGGTGTAACTGTTCCAGATGATTTACAAATTGTTAGTTTTAATAACACACGTTTAGTTGAAATGGTTAGACCGCAATTATCAAGTGTGATTCAGCCGTTGTATGACATTGGTGCAGTGGGAATGAGATTATTAACCAAATATATGAACGAAGAAGAAATTGATGAACCTAATGTGATTTTACCACATAGAATTGAATACAGAGGTACAACACAATAAAGTTAATAAAACAGCAGAATCTTGGACATAAATTTTATGTAACATGATTTCGTTGTCCGAGTTAAGTAAGAATGAACAGAATTTAAGTGTCACCTGAGCTGAAACTCGTGCAAAAGCCCCACTAACTCAACGAACTGAGTAGTGGGGCTTTATCATGTCTGTATTTTTATGTAATAAAATAATGAATACCAATGTTATTTAAACCAACTTAATACTTGAGTTGCATGTTTCATATTGATTTCTGTAATTTCTTTACGTCTAGGTATTAATTGATAATCTAGTTTTTGGTCTTTCCAAGTTGTAGGTAATTCACAAGTAGCATAGGGTGTCCACTTAGCGATCCACTTTTCAGGTAATTTGCCTTGCTGTTGTTGTTCACCAATTAATGCTAAAAAAACATGCGTCCATGCCCTAGGTACAACTTTCCAAATATTGTAACCACCGCCACCAAACATAATTACTTTTCCATCAGTATATTTATCTGCTAATGCTTTAATTTTATAGGGGATTTCATATAGTGCATTTAATGTACAACTCATATGTGTGAGTGGGTCTAAATAATGAATATCTACACCGTGCACACTCAAAATGATATCAGGTTTGAAAGAGGCAACCACAGGTTCTAATGTTTCATTTAAGACTTCTAGATAAGAATCATCTTCTGTGTAGGGTTCAAGTGGTATATTGACGGTATAACCGAAGCCTTGTTCATTGCCGCGTTCTGTATAGTTTCCCGAACCAGGGAATAAAAATTTGCCTGTTTCATGTATAGAATAAATTAATGCATCGTTGTTAGTGTAAAAGCTCCATTGTGTTCCATCCCCATGATGTGCATCTGTATCTATACACATTACTCGTAAATCATAATGCTTGATGAGATAAGCAATGGTAATTGCCACATCATTGTATATGCAGAAACCATTGGCACGACCTGGCAAACTATGATGTAATCCACCACCTAAATGGCAACCATTGGTGAATGTACCGTCCATAATTTTATCAGCTAAATTAAGGGCACCACCCACAATGCGTGCACTGTGTTTATGCATCATTCTAAACTGTAGTGTATCGCTTCCATCTAAGCCATATTTCTTAGCTTCATTGTCATTTAAAATGCCATGTGATGCACGTCTAATAGATTGTATATAATCATAGCTATGAATCAAATTTAATTCGTCATCTGTAGCGATTCGCGGTTTAACAATGTGTTCAGGTTTTAAATAACCTAAATCACTTAATAGTTCAGTTGTCAGTTTCAATCTCATTTGATTGAAAGGATGTTGATTACTAAAACGGTATTGTAAGATTTCGTTTGAATAAACAAAACCAGTTTTTTGGGTATTGCTCATATTGATTTAACTCCCCTTTAAAAGAAAAAGCGATTCTTGTATCTTAAATCATCGAATGCTTGTAATTGATCAATGGAAATGCGTGCACCTATTCTTGCCATTAAACAATTTGCTGGGTGACTAGTGATTTCAGGATCATCTGTAGCAAAAATTTCTAGGCCCCCATAACCCATTAATTTTTGCATTAATTTTTTATAAGCAAAAACATCTAGACCTGAATTTTTTAAATCCCAATGCCAATAATACTCAGTAGTTAAAACGATATAATCTTCATATTCATCGGCCGCCAAACTTAAACGAATGAGTTTACTGCCTAAATGTAAATGTCGATAAGGTAAACTGATTTCTATCGCACCCAGTTCAATTAAATACTCAAGGTTACCATCAGACCAACGTTCTAATGGATCAGGATAGTGATAAGTGACATAACCTACAATATGGTCATGCTTTCTAATTACAAAAATTCTACCTTCTTTTAATTCACTAATTTCTTTTATAGCTATAAATTGATCGTTAGGTTGTCGAAAAGCAGAAAGTCCATCATCAAAAGTCATAAGTTCAAGATTTTCTCTAGAGACAGGGCCTTCTATTATAAATGTACCTTCGTCCAAATGAAATGTTTGAAATTGATACGTTTTTATATGTTCCATTTTTTCACTCCAAACGACTGTAGATGAATGTCATATTCACCCTTTAATACTTTTAGTATAAGTGATTTCGGAGAAAATTAACACGATAATGTATCCGTTTACACCAATTATTTTGAAAATTGTGAATTTATTAGTTATAATATGCATTAAGCATTCGATTTCATTAAGAGGGGGATTTAGAATGAAAGTAGAAGTATATAAAGGGGAAGAAGGAAATTTTAACCTTCAAAACTATGAGAAGCAATACAACAACTTTGATTGGAAAGAGGTCGAAAAAGCATTTTCATGGTATGACACAGGTAAAGTGAATATGGCGCATGAATGTATCGATCGCCATGTGGATGAAGGTAAAGGAGAAAAAGTTGCACTTCATTATAAAGATGATCAGCGACAAGAAAGTTATACTTTCAGTGAAATGAAATCAAAATCAAATAAAGCTGCAAATGTTTTAAAAGATAAAGCCAACGTTGAAAAAGGTGATCGTGTATTTATTTTTATGCCAAGAACACCTGAACTTTATTTTGCATTATTTGGTATTTTGAAAATAGGTGCAATTGTAGGCCCATTATTTGAAGCATTTATGGAAAAAGCTGTTGGGGATAGACTAGAAAATAGTGAGGCAAAAGTAATAGTGACTACTAACAGTTTATTGCCAAGAATACCTGTAGATAAGTTACCAAATTTAGAAACAATCATTGTAGTTGATAATGATGTAGATGGTGCATATGTAGATTTCAATAGTGAATTTGAACAAGCGAGTGATCAATTTGAAACGGAATGGTTAGATTTAGATGATGGTTTGATTTTACATTATACATCAGGCTCAACTGGTCAACCTAAGGGCGTATTACATGCGCAAAAAGCGATGTTAGTACATTATATTTCAGGTAAATATGTACTTGATTTTAAAGATGATGATGTGTATTGGTGTACAGCAGATCCAGGATGGGTCACTGGAACATCTTATGGTATATTTAGCCCTTGGTTAAACGGCGTTACGAATTGTATTGCGGGAGGTAGATTTTCTCCTGAAGCATGGTATGGTATGATAGAAGAATTTAAAGTGACTATATGGTATACGGCTCCAACAGCATTAAGAATGTTAATGAGTGCTGGTGATGATATTGTTGAAAAATATGACTTGTCATCATTAAAGAGTATTTTATCTGTCGGTGAACCATTAAACCCTGAAGTCATTAAATGGGCAAAAGATGTATTTGGACTGCGTGTGCTAGATACTTGGTGGATGACTGAAACAGGTGGCCATATGATTGTAAACTATCCTTCGATGGATGTGAAATTAGGTTCAATGGGTAAACCATTACCAGGTATTGAGACATCAATTGTAGATGATCAAGGTAATGAATTACCTCCTAATCGCATGGGTAATTTGGCAATTAAAAAAGGTTGGCCATCCATGATGATTTCTATTTGGAATAATCCTGAAAAATATGAATCGTATTTCATTGGTGACTGGTATGTATCTGGAGACTCAGCTTATAAAGATGAAGATGGATATTTCTGGTTCCAAGGTCGTGTTGATGATGTAATCATGACTGCTGGTGAACGCGTAGGTCCATTTGAAGTAGAATCGAAATTAGTGGAGCACGAAGCAGTTGCAGAAGCAGGCGTCATTGGTAAACCAGATCCTGTACGCGGTGAAATTATTAAAGCATTTGTTGCGCTACGCTCTGAATTTGAGGAAAGTGATGAGTTGAAAGAAGAAATTCGTAAGTTTGTTAAAGAAGGTTTAGCTGCACATGCTGCACCACGTGAAATAGAATTTAAAGAAAAATTACCGAAAACACGTTCAGGTAAAATTATGCGTCGCGTACTAAAAGCATGGGAGCTTGACTTGCCAGAAGGCGACTTAAGTACGATGGAAGATTAATTAAATACAAAGTGTTAAAGTTTTATTTCACATGCAAAAATTGCTAAAAACACTCCTTTATTGATAGGTTTTAACTTTGCTTAAAATTTTGAAATAAAGGAGTTTTTAGTGTAATAAAACAATATGAGTATAAATGTATATCATAATTTTACAAAAGTAGCTTATTATTTTGAAAGCGTTATCTCTATTAATCGACAACACAACATTATTTGGTTATTATGAATATGTAAGGAATTTTGACTCACTGATTGAAATTTGATTTTTAAAAGTGATTAAAATTTATAAAAGAAGGGGCGAATGAATTTGGCACATTTATCAGACTTAGATATTGCTAATCAATCAACATTACAACCTATAGGGGACATAGCTGAAAAAGTAGGTATTCCAGCAGATGCTTTAGAACCATATGGACACTATAAGGCTAAGATAGATATTAACCAAGTTAAACAAAAAGATAACAAAGGGAAAGTCGTATTAGTAACAGCTATGAGCCCAACACCAGCTGGTGAGGGGAAATCAACAGTTACTGTTGGTTTGTCTGATGCATTTAACCAATTAAAGAAAAATGTAATGGTTGCATTACGTGAACCAGCTTTAGGACCAACGTTTGGTATTAAAGGTGGAGCGACAGGTGGCGGATACGCTCAAGTGTTACCGATGGAAGATATTAACTTGCATTTTAATGGTGATTTCCATGCGATTACTACAGCGAACAATGCTTTATCAGCATTTATTGATAACCATATTCATCAAGGCAATGACTTAGGCATTGATCAAAGAAGAATTGAGTGGAAACGCGTTTTAGACATGAATGATCGTGCGCTAAGAAATGTGATTGTAGGATTAGGTGGGCCAACGCAAGGTGTACCACGTGAAGATGGTTTCAATATTACAGTGGCTTCAGAAATTATGGCAATTTTATGTTTAGCTAATGATATTCAAGATTTAAAATCTAAAATCAGCAAAATTACAGTAGGTTATACAAGAGATCGTAAACCTGTCACTGTTGCGGATTTAAAAGTTGAAGGTGCATTAGCAATGATACTTAAAGACGCAATCAAACCAAATTTAGTCCAAACGATTGAAGGTACACCTGCATTAGTACACGGTGGCCCATTTGCAAATATTGCACATGGTTGTAACTCAATTCTTGCTACTCAAACAGCAAGAGAATTAGCTGATATTGTCGTAACAGAAGCAGGCTTTGGCTCGGATTTAGGTGCTGAGAAATTTATTAATATCAAGGCACGTGAAGCAGGATTTGAACCATCAGCAGTCGTAGTAGTAGCTACGATTCGCGCGATTAAAATGCATGGCGGCGTTGCCAAAGACAACCTTAAAGAAGAAAACGTTGATACATTAAAAGCAGGAATTGTAAACTTAGAACGCCATGTAAATAACGTGAAAAAATATGGGTTAGAACCAGTGATTGCATTAAATGCATTTATTCACGATACAGATGCAGAAACTAAATTTGTTCAAGAATGGGCAAAAGAAAATGGTGTACGACTAGCTTTAACAGAAGTTTGGGAAAAAGGTGGTGAAGGTGGTATCGATTTAGCTAACGAAGTGTTAGAAGTGATCGAGCAACCACAAGATTTCAAACATTTATATGAACTAGAGCAACCATTAGAAGATAAAATTGAAACAATCGTAAAAGAAATTTACGGCGGTAGCAAAGTAACATTTAGTAGTAAAGCTCAAAAACAATTAAAACAATTTAAAGAAAATGGTTGGGATCATTATCCTGTATGTATGGCCAAAACACAATATTCATTTTCAGATGATGCAACGTTATTAGGTGCACCTGAAGGTTTTGAAATTACAATCCGTGAATTAGAAGCGAAAACAGGTGCAGGGTTTATTGTCGCACTGACTGGTGCAATAATGACAATGCCTGGTTTACCTAAACAACCTGCCGCATTAAAAATGGATGTTACAGATGATGGACATGCAGTTGGTTTATTCTAAATATTTGTTTAAAAAAGTTTAGAAAAAGGCCTAACGATTTCTGACTTTAAAATAGAGGTCAATTTATAACGAAACTGACCTCAATCAGTGAGACTAAATAAAAACACTTTCGTTGAATTCGTTTTAAATGAATCATTCGAAAGTGTTTTTCTATGTGCAATGTTGTTTATCTTAGAGATATAAAAACTAACTCATTTACGTATGGATTAGTCTTTACTTTGGTAAAAAATATTAATGAATAATTTTATTTAGTCATTAAATGAGATTTAATATCATAATTTTCTGCACGTCTATAATCATAAAGGGTAATTTCATCTTCTACTAACATACGTTTTAATACATAATGCTGTCTATTTAAACTGACTTGGATTTGATCACTAGGTTTAAGTGAGCCATCTTCATTATAGGGTGTGTAATAGTAGGGGCTTTGTAATAACCCAACTAAATAAGCAGATTCAGCAATATTCAAATCCTCAGCAGGTTTGCCAAAAATACTATAAGCAGCTGAACCTATCCCAGAAATATTTGTGCCATTATAATCACGACCAAAAGGAACAATATTTAAATATGTATATAAAATTTCATCTTTAGTCAGTATTTTTTCAGCACGCATTGAGAGTACTAGTTCATTTGCTTTTCGGTTATATGTTTTTTTATTGGTTAAAACTTGATTTTTAACAAGTTGTTGTGTAATTGTACTACCGCCCGTAGCATCCATCGAATTAAATATATCTTGACCAATCGCCCTTAAAACGGCTTTAGGTAAAATACCATTATGTTGAAAGAACAAGCTGTCTTCTGAAGCGGTTAATGCTTTGATCACATTACTATTAACATGTTTTGGACCAACGATAAGTGTATTAATAGAATTGTTATATTCTGATAAAATGTTATCACTTTTATAATCAATATCTTCATTACCAGACACATTTAATAATTTATGTTTTAATTCATTATCTGACATATGCGTTGCTTCTTTTGTTAAATTTTGAAAATAAAGTACAGATATTGCGAGTAAGATAACCAAAGAACAGCTAAATATGAAAAACAAACCTACGAAAAAGTGTTTGATTTTTTTATAAATAAATTCAAACTGTTCCAGTCTAGTAAGTTGTTTATTTTTATGATTGTCTATATCAAACGTCTGTTTTTCCATAGTGGTCCTCCTTAGCTAAACAGTATTATAACATAATACAGAGTGTTGACTTTTAAAATAGAATTAAATATAATTAATATCAATTCGATATCGTTTTTGGATAGAGGAGAAGTAATATATTGTATCATCTTCAGAGAGTTAGTGATTGCTGCGAACTAACGTTGGTCTTTATATGAATACACCTTTATAGCGTAATTATCCAAACGTTTTAGTTAATGAACGTATCATTAATAAAGTTGTTTGACTTAAAGTATGGTGGTACCGTGCATATGCGCCCTTACATAATTATGTAAGGGCGCTTTTTTGCATTTTCTGAGACTATTTTCTTGAATCATAGAAATGATGCAAATAAAGCCTATTCAAAACTTTATCAATATTTAATTAGGAGGTTGATATCATGACAAATGCATTAATAGAAGAATTAAAATGGAGAGGCTTAATTTATCAACAAACGGATGAAACAGGTATTGAAAATTTATTAAATAAAGAACAAGTTACGTTATACTGTGGTGCCGATCCAACTGCAGATAGTTTACACATCGGTCATTTATTGCCGTTCTTAACTTTACGTCGTTTTCAAGAGCATGGTCATCGACCACTTGTGTTAATTGGTGGCGGTACTGGAATGATAGGAGACCCATCTGGTAAATCAGAAGAAAGAAAGTTACAAACTGAGGAACAAGTTGAAACCAATGTACAAGGTATTAGTAAACAAATGCATAAAATTTTTGAATTTGACACAAATAAAGGGGCAAAACTAGTTAATAATAAAGATTGGCTTGGACAAATATCATTAATTGAATTTTTACGTGATTATGGAAAACATGTCGGTGTAAATTACATGCTAGGCAAAGATTCTATTCAAACGCGTTTAGAACACGGTATTTCATTTACAGAATTTACTTACACAATTTTACAAGCAATTGATTTCGGACATCTTAATCAAACATACAATTGTAAAATTCAAGTGGGTGGTTCAGATCAATGGGGCAATATCACTAGTGGTATTGAACTCATGCGTCGTATGTATGGAGAAAATGAAGCATTTGGTCTAACGATTCCGCTAGTAGTTAAATCTGATGGTAAAAAATTTGGTAAAACAGAAGGTGGATCAGTATGGTTAGATGCTGACAAAACAAGTCCTTATGAATTCTATCAATTTTGGATTAATTCAACAGATGAAGATGTTATTAAATTTTTAAAATACTTCACATTTTTAAGTAAAGCAGAAATAAATGATTTAGAAAAATCATTGCAAGAAGCACCGCATTTACGAGAAGCACAAAAAGCATTAGCTGAAAATGTAACTAGATTTATTCATGGCCAAGATGCATTAGATGATGCAATTAGAATTTCACAAGCGTTATTTTCAGGTGATTTGAAATCACTTTCAGCTAAAGAATTAAAAGAAGGATTTAAAGATGTACCACAAGTTGACTTAAACCACACGACTTCGAACATTGTTGAAGCTATCGTTGAAACGGGCATATCTTCATCTAAAAGACAAGCAAGGGAAGATATAAATAATGGTGCGATTTATATAAACGGTGAAAGACAACAAGATGTAAATTATGAATTGTCAGATGAAGATAAGATCGATAATGCATTTACAATTGTGCGTAGAGGTAAGAAAAAATACTTTATGATTAATTATAAATAAGGTCATTTTTAATCGTAAGAGTTGAAAGATAAATAGGAGTTTGGACATTATTGATGTCCAAACTCCTTTATTTAAAGATTAAAACAAGTGTTCTGATTGCTTACATATTAATACATTTTATTAATTAAAAGGGACGACTTCTTCTTTAGATGAGTCTGTGCTATTGGACTTCTGTTCTGTTAATTTCACATCTACGCTTTGTGTTTTTCCTTTTCTTTCAATTGTTAGATTAACATTGTCACCTGGTTTTTTATGTTCATATAAATAAGAGCGTAGTTCTGTATCTTCTTGGACTTTTTCATCATCTATTTTTGTAATAATGTCGCCTTCTTTTAGTCCACTATCAGCATATACTTTGGCTACATATATACCATGTTTTTTATCTGTGTTTAATTGTTTTTTATATTCATCTGGAATTTCACTTAAATTTAGTAAACCAATACCAATAGAAGGGCGGTCGATTTTTCCGTTTTTAACGAGTTCCTTAATTGTAACTTTCACTTCGTTACTAGGTATAGCGAAACCAATACCTTCAACTTGTTCATTCGCTATTTTCATAGAATTTATACCTACTAAATTTCCATTTAAATCTACTAACGCACCACCAGAATTACCAGGGTTAATGGCTGCATCTGTTTGTAGTACATTTACTTTGTTCGCACCTGCTGATGTTTGCGTATCAATGGTACGTTCACTTGCTGAAATAATACCTGATGTTACAGAATTTGCGAATTCTAAACCTAGTGGGTTACCCATTGCAAATACGCTGTCACCAGTTTTTACTTTAGAAGAATTTGCAAAGTCTATCGCTTTTGTACCTTTGGTATCATCAATTTTTAATACAGCAATATCAGTAAGTGCATCTTTACCTATTAATTTGGCATCTACTTGATTAGAGTTATGTAATTGTACTTTAATTTCACTAGCACCATCGATTACGTGATTATTTGTAACAATATATGCGGATCCATTATTTTTTTGATAAATCACACCAGAACCCACGCCAGCTTCTTCTGATTTAGCAGATTTTCCTTTAAGTAAGTCATCTAAATTTTGAGCTTTTTGCATATTAATGACACCAACAATTGCAGGTGACACATCTGTAATCATTTGATTCACAGAATCATACTTATCACTTTTGCCATCTAATGAATTACCAGCATTATTGTTATTATTCGCTTCTTTAACAGTTGACCCGTTATCTTCCAAAACTGTATTTTCCATTACTTTACCAATACCTAAGACGATGAGTGCACCTATGATACCAGCTATGAGTGCAACAAGTACAGTTTTGAACCATGGAAATTTTGGTTTTGTTCGTTTACTAAATGTTGGTCGGCTGTAATTTGATGTTTGCGCATCAGGTTGTTTATTGTTTGTATTTTGATCATTGTTCAAATCTGACATATTATACCTCCGATTTATTCTTTAACTCCTATTATGAAAGCTTTGTCCAACTTTTTCTAGTATATCACTATACAACTTTAGACTGAAATATAAATTATCTTGTTCATTAATGCACTAAATGATAGAATCAATAAGGTAATATAAGGTGAAAAAAGTAGGTGGAAAAATGTATAGATTTATTAGTAGTATATTAAATTTAATTATACGTAAAATATGTAAATCATTAGAAGTGCAAGGGGAAGAAAATATTCCTCAATTACATAGGTATGTCGTCACTTGTACCCACGAAAGTTACAATGAAGTCATTATGTTAGGTATGGCTATTTATCCAAATCAAATTCATTATATGGCCAAAAAAGAGTTATTTAATAATAAATGGTTCGGTGGATTTTTAAGTTCACTTAATGCTTTTCCAGTCGACAGAGAAAATCCTGGTCCAAGCACGTTGAAAAAGCCAATTAAATTATTAAAAGAAAATAAAACAGTTGGTATTTTTCCAACTGGCCATCGTATGAAATATGATGAAGGCTCACCGATGAAACGTGGCGCAGTTACAATCGCTATGATGGCGCAAGCACCCATTTTACCAGCGGCATATATTGGTCCCAAAAAAATTCTAGGTTTAATCACAGGCAAAGCAATTATTAAATTTGGTGAACCCATCGAAACAAAAAACTTGCCTAAAGATATGAAACGAAATGAAAAATTAGAATATTTAACAAAAGAATTGGAAAAAAGAACAATTCAATTACAAAATGAATTAAATGCATCTGTAGCACATAAATAATTCATTTTACTCATTTTGAATCTTATTTTATATACGAATTTTATAAAACTTGTGTTATTATGGAACTGTACAATGACAACAAGTATAACGCTTTCATTCACCACGTGGACATTTTGTACATGTGGTGATTTTTTGGGTAATTTATTGGGAAATGAGGAATGATTATGTATAGTTTCTTTCAACGTTTGGGAAGATCGCTCATGTTGCCAGTTGCAGTGTTACCAGCAGCTGCTATTATCGTTGGTATTGGTAATGCATTAACAGCACTTGGTATACTGCCAACCATAGCTGCGTTCTTTTCTACAGCAGGCTCAACGATACTAGGGCAACTGGGAATATTATTTGCAATTGGGGTTGCTTTAGGTATGGCGAAAAAAAATGACGGTGCAGTGGCGCTTGCTGCAGCTGTTGGTTTCTTCTTAACAACCGTCGTGCTTAGTCCTGAAAAATTAGCACCATTATTGGGTGTAAAAGAAACAGGAGTAAATGAAGCGTTCGAACAAATGAATAATCAAAACGTCTTAATCGGTTTGATTATCGGTTTAGTTGCTGCATATACGTATAACAGATTTAGTAAAACAGAACTGCCAACAGCGTTATCGTTCTTTAGTGGTAAACGTTTGGTACCTATTTTAACTGCATTCTTTAGTATATTTATCGCGGTTATTATGTTGTTTGTTTGGCCAGTTGTGTACTCAGCAATTGTTACATTTGGAACATGGATATTGGATTTAGGACCTGGTGGTGCATTTTTATATGGCTTTTTCAACCGTTTGTTAATACCTACCGGGTTGCACCATGCATTGAATACAGTGTTCTGGTTAGATTTAGTAGGTATTAATGATATCGCTAAATTCCAAACGGGTGATGGTGCCGTTAAAGGTATTACAGGACGCTATATGGCTGGTTTCTTCCCAGTAATGATGTTTGGGATTCCAGCAGCAGCATTAGCGATGTATCATACTGCTGAGACAAAACAGAAAAAAAGAGTTTATGGCTTAATGTTTGGTGGAGCGATTTCAGCATTTTTCGTTGGCGTGACTGAGCCAATCGAATTTTCATTTATGTTTGTAGCACCAATACTATTTGTTATTCATGCACTATTAACTGGTTTATCTCTGTTTATTGCAGCGCTATTTCACTGGACAGCAGGCTTCTCATTTAGTGCGGGGTTAATTGACTTTTTACTATCTTTGATTAATCCAGTAGCAAATCATCCACTGATGTTAATGGTTCAAGGTGTAGTGTTCTTTGTGATTTATTATGTTGTATTTAGATTAGCAATAAAATGGTTGAAACTTAATACACCTGGTCGTGGTGATAACTTACTACCTGATCCGACATCAGAAGAAGCTACAACAGGTGACACTGCAGATTCAGCTGAGTCTGAAGGGGAGTTACAGAAAAATAAGTATTCAAAAACGGCAAGTCAAATCGTAGAAGGTCTTGGTGGCAAAGAAAACATTACTTCTTTAACAAATTGTGCTACTCGTTTACGTATGGAACTCAATGATAATAGTATTATTGATGAAACTAAGATTAAAAGTGCTGGTGCAGTAGGGGTTACAACAAGTGGTAAGCACAACACCCAAGTTATCATTGGGACGCAAGTACAACAAGTAGCAGACGAAATGGAAGCGCAACTAGAAGATCATAGTTAGATAGACGTCGTTTAAAAGTTTTATTATAAAGTTGTAGCAATTCATACAATCACGTTTGGAAATTAGCGATAAGTACATGTTATCGTTTCATTTTCAAGCGTGATTTTATTTTCAAATTAATTTTATGAAATTAATAATATATTTCTATATATATCTTTTGGAAATACATTGCTCTTTTCATATGTAAATAGTACGATATACTAGTATCAGAATTTTCTGATTAAAGGAGAGGAACTAAGATGAAGTCGGTATTATTTGATGTTGATGGTGTGTTTTTAAGTGAAGAAAGGTGCTTTGATGTATCTGCATTAACTGTTTATGAACTGTTAATGAGTAAAGATTATATTGGTATTGACCCGTCTATAGATTTTCATGAACTGGGTGATGAGCAAATTTCTGAAATAAGAGATATTGTCTTCTACCATGATGAGATCTTAACAAAGTTAAAATCTTTAGGGTTGAATTCAAACTGGGATATGTTATTTATTGTTATTGCATTACATTACATTGATTTATGCAAATCACTTACTCAAGAGGAATTATCTATTGCATTGAATAGTGAAAACTTTAGTGAACAAACACTACAATTTCTCGGTGATCATATTTCTAATATTGAGCTTAATTTTGACTTACCACTTTCATTTTTAGATGGTTTAAGTTCTGGTAAAGAAAATATATATCAAGCATTAATTGAACATGCAAAAGTACAATTAAATACAAAAGATGCTGAATTATTTGAGTTGAAAAGTCCTTTCTGGATGCTAGCACAAGAAATTTATCAGGAATGGTATTTAGGTTGCCAATTGTATCATGAAGTAGAACAGAAACAACAACGCACTGACTTTAAAAAAGGCTATATATATCAAGAGATAGTGCTTAGACCTGTTAGTGAAATCAAACAATTGTTAGAAGATTTAAAAGACGCTGGTTACCAAATTGCCATTGCTACAGGCCGACCACGTACTGAAACAATCGTTCCATTTGAAACATTAGGGATTAAATCATTGTTTGACGATTTACATATTGTGACTGCTAGTGATGTATTGATTGCAGAAGAACATTTTCCTGATTTAAAGCCGCTAGGGAAACCCAATCCATTTAGCTATTTAGCAACGCTAGATGGTAATGATTTGCAGCATTATAAAAAATATGCAACAAATCAAGAAAATCGTGTAAACCCAAATGAAGTATTTATTGTGGGTGATTCATTAGCTGATTTATTAAGTGCGAAAAAGATAGGTGCAACTTTTATCGGTCCTTTAACCGGTTTGAAAGGACAAAATGCACGTGAGGAATTAGAAAGCTATGATGCTGAATATATTGTCAATCATGTTGGTGAAATTCGAGATATCTTATTATAATACAAATATTGAAGATTGAAGAATATAAGGTATATTAATATATATTTACACCTTGTTAACGCTGATTACGATTAATGACTTACAGGGTTTACTTGAACTAAAGCGCATATAGAAATAGTTAGGGATGATATGAGCGAGAGACTATAGCCTCGAGCCATATCCCCAGGCAAGCATGTACAGTCAAAATTGTAATATTTTAATTATAAAGAGGACCAATCCATATTATGGATTGGTCCTCTTATTTTGAGAATGGGGATTTATGTCCCAGCCTCTATTTTTCTGCTATTTATGTCCAGACGCTTAAATAGTATTTCATATGAATAAGACAGTTAATAATAGTTCAAATTAAAAGTATATTGATAAAAAACTGAAAGGACAATCATTTTGTTGTCCTTTCAGCTTATTATTGTTAAATATTATAATTTTCACTTACTGCAACATCTAATTCTACACTTCTTATTAGATTAAATCCTTCGATTTCATATAAAGCATCGATTACATCTTGTGTTACAGGATGATCAATTGATAAAATCATCAACGCATTACCACCTTGGTTTGTGCGCCCTAAATGCATAGAAGCGATATTGATATTGTATTCACCTAATATTTGACCTGTACGTCCTACGATACCTGGTCTATCGTTATGATTGATAACCAATTGATGTTTTTCAGGTTTGAAATCAACAGGGTATTCATTAATACGTACGATTCTTGGGCCATAGCCATTTAGTACAGTTGCACCAATTTTAATTTGTGTGTCTTTATTAATTAAAGTCAATTCAATATAATTGCTAAATCCACGATGTTTGGTATCTTTTTCTATATTATATGATACACCTTGCTCATTTAGTAATACTAAGGCATTTATTAAGTTGACACGTTCTGCTAAATCTTGGCGTAATACACCTGATACAAGGGTTCTAGTAAGTAAACTTGTATCATCCAGTGCGATATCCCCTTTATATTTAATTTGTAACTCACGAGGGGCTTTTTCCAATAATTGAATACCTACTTCACCAGTTAATTTACTTAATTCAATATATGGCTTTAATTCATCATTAATTTCATTGAAGGACATTTTTGGTGCGTTAATCGCATTAACGACATTACCGTGTTCAAATATGTCTATGATTTCATTGGCAACGGAGACTGCAACTTTTTCTTGTGCTTCAACAGTAGATGCACCCAGGTGTGGTGTGACGATGATTTTATCATGCGCAACAAGTGGTGATTCAGTTGCAGGTTCGCTTTCAAATACATCAATTGCAGCGCCTTGAATTTGATTAGTATCTAATGCTTCGACAAGCGCATCTTCATCAATGATACCTCCGCGCGCAACATTGATAATTTGAAGGGTCGGTTTTGCTTTTTCAAAAAATGCTTTATCTACAATACCTCTTGTTTTTGGAGTCAGCGGTGTATGCACTGTTACAAAATCTGCTTGTTCAGCAATTTCATCAACTGTAGCACGTGTCACATTAAGTTCTTTAGCTTTGTCTTCTGACAGATAAGGATCAAAAGCAAGTATGTTCATACCAAAGCTTTGTGCACGTTTTGCTACACCAATTCCAATTCTCCCAGCACCAATAACACCTAATGTTTTATTATAAAGTTCAGTGCCTCTATAAGCTTTACGATCCCATTTACCATTTTTTAATGATTGGTGGGCTTGAGGTACGTTACGTGCCATGGATAAAATCATTGCCATCGAATGTTCAGTAGCTGAAATTGTATTCCCATCAGGTGCATTAATAACGATAACACCATGTTTAGTAGCAGCTTCTACATCAATATTATCCACACCAACGCCAGCACGTGCGATGACTTTTAAATTTGGTGCAGCCGCAATGATATTAGATGTGACTTGGGTTTGGCTACGTACAATCAGACCCTCATAGTTAGGAATGATTTCAGCTAATTCTGTTTCATTCAAATCAGTTTGAATGTCGACATTAAAATCGCTATGATCTGTTAGACTTTTTAAACCATCTGGTGAAATTGGATCTGAAACTAAAATTTTATACATATGCTTTTACGACCTCCATATATTGTGTGATAGCTTTACCAACATAAGATTCATTTCTAAATTCTGACAATAGTATTTCTAACGCTGATACAACTTGTAAAATATCAAAAGGCGATATTTGACCCATATGGCCAATACGCAATATTTGGCCTTTTAAATGGCCCTGGCCACCAGCAATTGTAATGGCAAATCTATTTTTTAATTCACTCTTAATATAGTTGAGTTCATCTTTTGATTTTGGAGTGAACGCAGTGACAGTAGGAGACGCATAAACATCTTGAACCAATAATTCTAAATCTAATGCTTTCAATGCTTGTCTTAATCCATCCCTTATCGCATAATGCCTAGCAACAACTTGATCTAAACCTTCTGCATTGATTAGTTCGGCGTATGCGTTTACACCTCTAAATAAAGATACATTGGGTGTGAAAGGTGTTGAATGTTCAGCCAATGATTTTAAATATTTATTTAAATCTAAATAAAATCTAGGCGTTTCTACTGCGTTAAATCGTTCTTTTGCACGATTATTATAAGCTACAAATCCGAGACCGGGTGGAAGCATAATTGCTTTTTGACTACCTGAAACAAGTACATCGATATAATCTCGTTCTAAATCTACATCAACAGCTCCAATACAACTAACACCATCAACCACAAAATATATCGATGAATCAAAGTCGTTTAATGCTTTGCCAAGTTCATGAACAGGATGTAATACAGCCGTAGAAGTCTCGCAATATTGACTAAAGACTGCTGTGATTTCAGTGTTTAAAGATTTTAAAAAGTCGATAAAGTCAGGAACACTGACCGCTTGTCCCCATTCAACTTCAAATATATGTACATTATCGTAATAAGTTTCTGCAATTTGTTTAAATCTATTGCCAAATGCACCAGAAACAATTACAACGATGTCATCATCTGGATTTGCTATATTTAGCATACTCGCTTCAAGTACGCTGGTACCACTTGAAGTAAGTATCATAACCTCATTTTTAGAACCAAAGATAGGTTTAAGTGATTTAAAAGCTTGTTCTGCGATTGCTTCAAAATCACTTGATCGATGTCCGACCATTGGTAATTGTGTAGCGTGTAATATATGTTCTGGTACAGGTGTTGGTCCTGGTGTAAGTAACAAAGGATGATAATATTTCATGTGTAATTCCCCCAATGCTTATGATTGTCAAGTTTAGCAAATTTTCAGAAAATATAAAAGTGTAAAAATTTAAAATAATTAAATATATTCAAATTTCTAATAATATGTAAGGGCATACATTGTTATTATAATCATATTCCGTCATACATAAAATGATTGCAAAATTATTTTAATATAGGTTCTATTTTGACGTCGACATTGCCTCTTATAGAATTTGAAATCATGCAATTATTGTCTGCAATCTTTAGTAACTTTGGTAGTTTCTTTTTTAATTGTTCTTTCTGTGTTGTATCTACATTTATTTCAGGATAATGTGTAATGGTATCCATTTTAAATTTGGCATTTTCAAATATAGCTAATCCAATAGTTGATTGTTGTATATCAATATTGGTAAAACCTGAGCGTTCTAATACAGCCGCAAGGGAAATGATATAACAAGATGATGCTGCGGATACTAATAACTCATCAGGATTCGTACCAGTTCCATTTCCGCCTAGACCTGCTGGGATAGATATTTGTTCATTCAAAATATCACCAGAAAGTTTACCGACTGATTCTCGTCCGTCTTCCCATTTTGTAGTTACTTTAAATTGATGTTGGACCATTGCTTTGACCTCCATTGTTTTTATGATAACTTAAGTTTAGTGGATTCTAGTTTATAATGAAAGGGGAGGGCACTTTTTATGTCATTTGAATACGAAAAACATCATATAATGTTAGTTGCGCATCGTGGCTTGGCAATGGATTATCCAGAAAACACCAGTATTGCTATTCAAGCTGCCCTTCAAAGCAATGCAGATATCATAGAGATAGATTTACATAAAACGCGGGATGGTCAGTTAGTTGTGATACATGATGACACTATTGACAGAACATCAAATGGTAGGGGGAAGGTTGGAGAACAAACACTTAATGATTTAAGACAATATGATTATGGTATAAATAGTAGTCCAAGATATACCAAACAAACATTGCTGACATTTGATGAAGTATTAACATTAATCAAAGCATCGTCTCAGGCATTATTAATAGAAATGAAACAACCTAAAAATTATCCCGGCATTGAAAATGATTTAATAGATAAACTAAAGCAATATGAGCTAGATAAAAATCAAGTGATCATTCAATCTTTTGATCAAAATTTTATAAAACAACTATATCTGAAGCATTATGGCTATCGATTAGGTGTTTTAATTAGCAAAAAACGATATTGGTATAAAATGCCATCTTTTAAAAAAATAGCTGAATATGCTGACTACGTGAATCCGCACTATTCATTAGTGACGGAAGCGTTTATGAAGAAGGCACATGACTATGGATTGAAAGTAATGCCTTATACTGTTAATGAAAAAAGCCAAGCGATAAAACTGATCCGTATTGGTGTCGATGGTCTTATTTCTGACAAACCACATCGTTTATTTTGTTAATTCAATGATTACCTGAGCAAAAGCTCATGCATAAGTCCCACTAACCCAACAAGTTGAGAAGTGGTTTTAAGGATTACCTGAGCAAAAGCACATGCATAAGTCCCACTAACCCAACAAGTTGAGGAGTGGTAATAAGGATTACCTGAGCTAAAGCTCATGCATAACCCCCCACTAACTCAACAAGTTGAGAAGTGGTTTTAAGGATTACCTGAGCTTTAGCTCATGCATAACCCCCACTAACTCAACAAGTTGAGAAGTGGGGGTTACATTTATTTTTGTTGATTAATCCAATCATCTCTTAAAAGACCCATTACATGGCAATCATTATATTTACCTCGTGTATAGAAATGTTCTTGTAAGGTACCTTCAATTTTAAAGTTTTGTTTTTGGTAGATATGTACAGCTTTCTCGTTTGTAACATCTACAAATAAATATATTTTATGAAGGTTTAACACTAAAAAGGCATAATCTATGGCCATTTTAAAGGCTTGTGAGGCATATCCTTTACCACCATATTGTTCATCTACGATAATTTGAATTTCGCAATTACTATGTATAAAATCGATTTCTACTAATTCAACCACGCCGATACGCTCAGAATCATTTTCGATAATAAATCTTCTTTCAGATTCATCTAATAGATGCTTTTTATAGAGTGATTGTAACTCACTTAAAGATTGATATGGTTCTTCAAACCAATAAGACATAATGGAATATTCATTATTTAAATGATGTACAAAGTCCAAATCTGTTTCTTCTAAAGCTCTAATTTTCAATGTTAACACTCCTTTTTACTAAATATAAACAAAGTGAAGAAAAATGTAAAATTGAAAAGAAATACAGCGGAAGGTCTTTTAATTTCCTTTAACATTAAGTGAATACAATGGGGGATATCTTGAAGCCTTTCAATATGTTACGTTTATTATTTTAGCTTAGAAATGATTGCGTAATGAGTCACTGTCTACAAATTTGGATACAAAAAAACACCGACAAAAAATTTGTCGGTGTTTTAATATAAAACTTATTATCTTGAGTAGTACTCAACGATAAGTTGTTCATTGATTTCAGCTGGTAATTCACTACGTTCAGGAATGCGAATGAATTTACCTTTTAAGTTGTCTGCATCAAACTCTAAGTAATCAGGTACAAAGTTGTTGATTTCAACAGATTCAGCAATGATATCTAATTTAGCAGATTTTTCACGTACTGAAACTTCTTGTCCTGGTTTAAGTGTGTATGATGGGATATCAACACGTTTACCGTCAACTTCGATATGACCATGGTTAACGATTTGACGTGCTTGACGACGTGTACGAGCTAAACCTAATGAGTATACAACTGCATCTAAACGTGCAGCAAGTAATTGCATGAAGTTTTCACCATGTACACCATGTTGGTTACCAGCGATTTCGAATGTGTTACGGAATTGTCTTTCAGTCATGCCATATAAATAACGTAATTTTTGTTTCTCACGTAATTGTAAACCATACTCTGACATTTTTTTACGTTGGTTAGGACCATGTTGTCCTGGTGCGTAAGGACGTTTTTCTAATTCTTTACCTGTGCCACTTAAAGAAATACCTAAGCGACGAGATTTTTTCCAGTTTGAACCTCTGAATCGAGCCATAAATAGACTCCTCCTTTTTCTTTTTTGTTGTTATGAAAAAACAAAAAAGAGTGTTGCATGCTTAATTGGATATATTGTTTTATGTGTCCTCGCCTCATAGCTACGGTTACACGGCACGCCCACTTTGGGAACAACATAGCGCCAATTAATATACAACTGCTAATTTCGTTTATTCACACAAAGAACATTGTACCATGATATATTAATCTGTCAATAGTTGACCTTGCGTTTGTTTGTAATAGAACAGGATTGGTTTATGATAATTGATTTTCAATGATAGCTACAATGTTTTCTAAGCCTTGCTTATCTTCATTATTGAAACGGTTTGTGATAGGTGCATCTATATCTAAAACACCTATGACATTGCTATCTTTATGAATAGGTATTACAATTTCAGATTTACTGTTAGCATCGCAAGCAATATGTCCAGGAAATGCATTTACGTCTGCTACTAATTGTGATTCATCTTTGGCAACAGCAGTACCACACACGCCTTTACCAATAGCGATATGTACACAAGCAGGGTGTCCTTGAAATGGACCAAGAATTAATTCGTTATCTTCTACTAAATAAAACCCTACCCAGTTAATTTGATCTAATGAATCATTTAACAGTGCAGATATGTTACTAAGGATGGCAATCATATTGGACTCATCTTCAATTAAACTTGAAACTTGCTTTTGTAATAAATCATAATTTGTTTCACTAACCTCTAGCATAAAAAAACCTCACTTTTTACTTTTCATTTAGTATAAAGACTGTTTTAATAGTAATCAATCAATTGATTTTAGAAGTTATTTTAAAATTATCGTTATACATATGATTAGGAAAGAAAGAACTTAATGACTAATTTTAAATAATTGAGATGATTCACTCATTTTCTCTTTAATGGGTAGGTATCTTACGTTATAATGAATAGTGATAAAATAGGAGGAGAAAACATATGGTATTGTATGTCATTTTAGCAATTATTGTCATTATACTGATTATTGTCGGTATATTATTCTATATGCGTTCCAACAAAAGCCAAATAATTGAAAAGGCTGAAACGCGTAAAGTAAAAGTAGAACAATTACCCTATGATGAAAGTCTATCTCAATTGTCTGAGCTAACTTTAACAGGGGAGACAAAAACAACTTATAACAGTTTAAAACAAAATGCACTAGATAGTAAAAATCAATATTTATTACCAGTAGAAGAAAAAATTCATGATGCAGAAGGATTGCTTGATAAATTTAAATTTTCACAAGCTCAAACTGAAATTGATGAAGCACATGAATTGATGGATAAATATGAAGAAAACTACAATGAACTTACTTCAAAAGTTGAAAATATTTTAAATCTACATAAAGAAAGTGACCACCTATATGAAGCGTGTAAGGTGGATTATCGTGAAATGAAACGTGATGTGTTAGCTAATAGACATCAATTCGGTGAAGCGGCTGCTCCATTGGAACAAGAAATTGAATCATTTGTTCCAGAAATGGAAACATATGAAACATTAAAAGAGGACGGCAATTATAACCAAGCGTACAATCACATCAAAACGCTTAATGAAGATATGAATTATCTTAAAAAAGATATGGATGAAATTCCTGAATTGATTAGAGAAGCACAAAAAGAATTACCAGGACAATTCCAAGATTTAAAATATGGATGTCGCGACTTGAAAGTCGAGGGTTATGATTTAGATCATGTCAAAATTGATAGTTCATTACAGACGCTTAAAACAGAATTGAGTTTCGTTGAACCAATGATCAGTAGATTAGAATTAGACGAAGCAAATGATAAATTAAATAGTATTAATGATCGTCTTGATGAAATGTATGAATTAATCGAACATGAAGTAAAAGCAAAAAATGAAGTAGAAGAAACAAAAGAAGTTATCACTGATAATCTATTTAGAGCTAAAGAAATGAATTATACGTTACAAACTGAAATTGAATATGTGCGCGAAAATTATTATATAAACGAAAGTGATGTTCAAAATGTAAGACAGTTTGAAAATGAAATTCAGAGCATGATTTCAGTATATGATGAAATATTACAAGAAATGGCGAAATCAGCAGTAAGATATAGCGAAGTCCAAGATAACTTGAAATATATCGAAGAACATGTTGATGTCATCAATGAAAAACAAGAAAAACTACAAAATCATTTAATCCAACTTCGAGAAGATGAAGCAGAAGCAGAAGAAAATATCTTGCGTGTTCAAAGTAAAAAAGAGGAAGTTTATAGAAAACTCTTGGCCTCAAATTTACCGAGTGTACCTGAAAGATTCATCATTATGAAAAATGAAATAGATTATGAAGTGCGTGAAGTAAACAAAAAATTTAGTGTGAGACCCATCCATGTAAAACAACTTAAAGATAAAGTCTCTAAAGTGGTTCTACAAATGAATAAATTTGAAGATGAAGCAACAGATGTTCTCGTCAATGCAGTCTATGCTGAAAAATTGATTGAATATGGGAACCGCTATCGTAAAGAAAGTTCAAATATTGATAAAAGTCTTAATGAAGCAGAGCGTTTATTTAAAAATAATCGTTACAAACGCTCAATTGAAATATCTGAACAAGCGCTAGAGAGTGTAGAACCAGGTGTTACAAAACAAATTGAATCACAAGTTATCAACTAAATAATAGTAATGTTTTTGAGGCTGGAACATAAAAATGTTCCAGCCTCAAATAATTTTTTGGCGCTAGATGTTTGTATGAACAAATTATTAATATTTAATGATCATTTAAAAATTCATATAGACAGTGATGAAG
>NZ_PPRL01000119.1 GCF_002902235.1 Staphylococcus ureilyticus | reverse complement strand
CATTACACAACATATCATGTCCAAAGAAATTTCTTCAATTTTTTATATTTCTAGTTCTTATATATCGATTTTATTTAAAAAATATTTAGGTATTAGCTTTAAACATTATGTAGTAAGTTTAAAAATTGCGCTTTCTCTTAATGAACTTATTAATAGTAACAAAACCATTTATCTTATTTCTGAAAATATGGGTTTCAATCATTATGCTAACTATACTCATCAATTCAAATATCATCTCAAGTTAACACCGCTTGCTTACAGAAAAAAGCTTAATATATTGCACAATAATCCTATTACGTTATTAACAACTGATATTAGCGGATATTCACACTATTTCAAAGCCTACTTAGATGACCATAATCAAGCACTTGATAACGAAATTATCAATTTAGACCACTTAAAGTATAATGATTTGGCAAAACAACCTACCATCTTTATTCATATTGATAATCTAATGGATATAATTCAAACAAATTTAAATCAAAAACTTAATTTTAGTGACCTTACAAACTGCTATTTACTTATAAATAATGTGAGCAACCTAGCATCAGCTTCACTCAATTTAAATGGGATTGTCAATTTTATCGATGCTATTTTTTCTAACTGTATAGGCGTAGTTATTAGAATTAAATCCATCGAAGAATATAAAAAAATAGAACAAGTGATTTCCCAATTTTTAATATTCAAACCTAAATATCATGCTAATGGTAATATGTATAACTTTATGATTCTATTTGATTCAGAATACTTAAAGTTAAATGATATAAACAGATTGTACATTAAAGTCAGAAGTTTAAATATTAATATCAAATTAGCAATCAATGTAGAAGGCGTGTTAACCCAAACTCAAAGCCTTAAACACACTTTTACACTCTTACATAGATTTAATTTTGACTTTAATTTTATTGATGTAGAACGTAGCGAATTACGTACAATGTTATTAAAGCATAGCCATCAATTCGATAATGTATCAAGTTATAGTGATTATTATAATAAATTCGTCACACTTTCTAAGCTACAACCTAATAAATGTGTGTACTCAAAACTTACTAAAAATCACTTCACTCAATATAATCAAAAAGCGCCTTTAGGAATATCAGAAATTATGCAACATACAATACAATTAATTAAAAATGGTTCTGCTGTTGGCTATGAACTAATGAATAAATGTATATGTGACGTTGCATTAATGAATCATCACGGCATATATGAACCCATTGTATATATAATGCAATTCTTAAAGCCATTTTATGGAAAAGCGATATTAATACAACCTAATTATTTAGTTGCAAAAGATAAACAATGTACACATTTACTATTATTCAATGCCAATACGCACACAACGTTAAACAAGCGAAAGTTTATATTAAAACAACAAACAATTATTTCAAAATTAATTTTATTTATACGTACGTTAAATAGAGAACATAGTTTTATAGATTATGCTTTACCTCCTATATTTAATGATATTTTCATTGAACAATCACTGTTAAAAAATATAGAACGTTCAAATATGCCAAAATCAGAATTACGACACACTACCTATCCACACACATCTATTGAGTTTGATATTGGTCGAGATGAGGTGAAATACATTCGCTTATCACCTACAAATAAATAATAGTGTAGCATAGACATGAAACTTTAAAAATAAGTACATATTAGCACAATTTAATTTAAAAGTTTTGTCATCGCTTATACTTCAATTGCATTATGCTAAAATATCAGATATAACTGAAGTAAAGATATATAAAGGAGAATCTAATTTTGAAAAATAAAATGTTTGCAATTATTATCAGTGCAGTAATGGTGATTGTAGCTATTGTCTTAGTTATTATGATGGTTTCTGGTGGTCAAAAAGAGACATACTTCGGCTACATGAAAAATAGTACAACTGCTGATAAAGTAGTGAGTGAAAAAGACCATGAAGTAGAGGAAAATGTAAAAATACCTTCTAAATCAGGATTTAATCCTAAAAAAGGTGATTTTGTAAAACTTATTAAATCTGAGGACGAAGACACTTATAGTAAAATGGAAGTCGTTGATCACGATGACATTCCGCATGGTCTAATGATGAAAATTCACGATATGGACATGAAAGGCATGTAAATAAGTAAAACCGCGTCACAAAACAGCCCCATAAGCACTTCTTAGAAGTGAAGTGCTTATGGGGCTGTTTGTGCCTTAAATAACATTAATTTTGTTTAACCCATCACTTGTTTTCAAAAACATCCTACTGTTGTTGTTTTATAATTAACATAATATAACCGTAATTAACAAAAAAGCACTGAATAGATTTATTTTCTATTCAGTGCAAAATGTCAGAATTTTAATTTAGTTTATATCGATTTTAGATAGGCTTGACCTTTCTCTTTGTCATAAGCATTTTCCCATTTTGCAATAACAATGGTAGATAATGCGTTACCTAATACATTTACACAAGTTCGTACCATATCTAATAGTCTATCGACACCGATAATCAATGCCAGTCCTTCAGCTGGTAATCCCATTGTTGTCAATGTTGTAATAAGTACTACAATTGATACTCCTGGTACGCCCGCCATACCTTTTGAAGCAACCATCAAAGTAACCATTAACATGATTTGTTGGCCGATGGACATATCGATGCCATACATCTGAGCAACAAATAAGGCTGCTATTGATTGATATAATGCAGATCCATCAAGGTTAAATGTATATCCAATTGGTACTACAAATGAAGTAATATCTTTTGGAGAACCAAAGTTTTCCATTTTTTTCATTATTATTGGTAACACAGATTCAGAACTTGATGTTGAAAATGCTAATACTAGTTCATTTTTTAGTATTTTAATAATAGAGAAAATACTAATACCGCATAATCTAGCTACGATACCAAGTACAACAATAATAAAGAATATCATTGCACCGATAACCACTAATAGTAATTTTAATAATGGTATTAATGCTGAAGCACCAAAAGTCATAATTGTCGTACAAATAAATGCGAATACGCCAATAGGTGCTAATTTCAATATTTTATTAATCATCCAAAACACAGCTTCTAATGAACCACTTAAAACCGCTTTTACAGGTTCTGCCTTTTTACCAATTGCTGATAATGCAACACCAAAAAACACTGCAAAGAAAATGATTGGTAGTAATTCACCTGAAGTCAATGCCTCGAAAAGATTTTGAGGCACAATGTTTACAATTGTACCGATAAAGTGATTTCCATATGTAGATGATTCGGCAGCTTTTGCCGAGGATTCATATGTTGAAATATCACCTTTGGGTAATTTATCTGGATCTAAACCTTTCCCTGGTTTAAATATATTCGCAAAAAGTATACCTAGTCCTATAGCTATTGTTGTTATAATTTCAAAATATAAAATTGTTTTAAAACCGTAACGTCCCACTGTTTTAGATTCACCTACATTGGATATAGATAATGCTAGTGAACAAAAAACAACTGGAATTACAATCATTTTTATTAAATTCAAGAAGACATCGCCAAAAGGCTTAATGTAATTTGCAATTTCATCGTGCCCATAAAGTAATAGGCCTACGATAACACCTAATACCAAAGCGATAATAACTTGCATTGGTAAACTGATTCTTCTTATAATTGCCATGATGTTTCTCCCCTTTTTCTGACATTGCTTAATTATATCAAAATAATTTTTATATAAATATAAATTTTTTCGGTAAAAAGAGTTGATATTACACTTAATTTTTATTTTTACTCATTTTATATATATAAGTAACATAATTATTTTGACAAATATACAAAATTGGCGTTAAAGACTATGATATCACGCTATGATCGCTTACTAAAAGTTAGATATAATGATATAATCACAAATAAAACCACTACTCTTTTAGTCTATTTTTTATTTGAGTAACATAAGAAATCGGTATGATTTTTATATACATTTCACTTGGAATAGTGCTCAAAATGCTTATGTTTTTTAATTTTTACTAAAGTAATCTATACGATAAAAG